>JABJCZ010000393.1 GCA_018668475.1 Alphaproteobacteria bacterium
ATTGGCATCGGCAAAACGACCGATATATTGATAGTTCTTAGCATTGAACCGGATTTTTGGGTTGAATAATGTCTCTTGAACGACGCTGATCTGTACGAGTGAGACCAGACTGCCATCTTGCGCACCGGCATTCGTCGTATAGTTCATCGCTTTATTGCCGCCACTGCCGGGCATGGATTGCACGACAACGGTTGGCCCACCGGAAAGATGCTTATGGACATGGCGCGAAAGCAGCTGCGCATAGAGCCCATAGGCTCCACCCATGCTGCCGCCAATAACGATCTTGATGGTTCTGCCTTTGTAGAAATCCGAAACCGCATCGGCACTGGCCGCTATGGGCATCGACATGGCGCCAAATATGGCGAGACCTGCAATGATAGTCTTCATGATCCATCCTCCCCGATAATGGGTATCGTTTAATATTGATAAAAACCCTATATATAGTGCGAGTATTTGTCAAATGACCTTCGGAGCTCCTTTGCCCGGCGACATCTATTTGGTATCTTCACGCAGACGATTTTGGAGATTGCCATGCCGAGAGTTCTGACCGATGCCCAGCTCAGGGCGTATCAACAGGACGGGTTTGTTTCGCCGCTTGATTGTATTTCAGCAGAGGAAGCTGCCAGTTATTTCCGTATTATTGAAGAATACGAGAAAAGCCACGGCGAGGACGTCAGCAAGAACATTCGCGTTCGTGCCGTTCTGGCCTTTAAGTGGATGATCGATTTAGCGCGGCACCCGCAGATTTCTGGTGCGTTACAGGACGCCATCGGACCCAATGTTATGTTGTTTCTGTCCGGCGTATGGTCGAAGCGAGCAGGTGCCGACACGTTTGTGTCGTGGCATCAGGATGGCGCTTATAACCCGTTTGACCGCAATACCGGTGCGACAGCGTGGATCGGGCTGACTGACTCAACACCGGAGAAGGGCAACATCCGCAGTATTCCCGGCAGCCATCGTGAGGTCATTCCTCATGAAGAGCGCTACGACGAAGATAATATTCTATCGCGGGGTCAGAGCGTGCCGGAGGTTGATGTCAGTAAGGCTGTCGATATGTCTTTAAAGGCGGGACAGTTTTCAATCCACCACGAGTTGCTGGTGCATGGCTCGGCACCCAATACGACGGACAGCCGACGGCTTGGGATTTCTTTTGCCTGCGTCCCGGCGGAGGCGAAGCCGCTTTCCGGTCCTAATACTGGCGTGCTAATCGCGGGCGATAATCAACCGGGCCATTGGGTCCTCAACAAAGAACCGGCATTCGATCTCGACCCGGTCGGTTTGGCCGAGCTTAAAACCGTGCAGGACGCTTATCGCGACCCAGAGGCAACCAAGCTGATTACTGAGGTTCTTGGTTAGGTTCTGCTTCTTAGCTCTTGTCGCCGGAGTAGGCATACATGTCGACGAGTTCGATCACATTGCCATCGGGGTCGGGGATATAGACGCTGCGGCCAGTGACGACGGCGCGTTCTTTGCGCTCATCTTCGAGCATGATTTCGATGCCCTTGTCCTTCAACTCCTGAACACTGCCATCAAACATATCGGCTTCGACGTGAAACGCGTGATGCGCATCTCGCTGGCGCACGGGGGCGATCGTTGTGTCAGTCTTCATTAGAACAATGCAATCGCCAGCGGAATCAAGAAACACCATGCCGCGGTCATGATTGGCATTGAGCAGCTTAAGCCCCAGCACGTCAGTATAAAATTCAGTGCTTTTCCTGGTATCCGTCACCGCAATGGTGAAATGGCATACGCCCTTTGTCTCGATCATTTGTAGCCTCCCATTTGGCAGAATTTATTGCCGCGAGTTTAGGGACGGGAGTGAGGGGTGTCTATTGGTGCGCGCTACTCTTCCCATTCTGGAATGATCGGGTCGTCCTCACCTGTTGGCGGGCTATCCATGTCCAGGATGCTGTCATCGTGCATTGGTTCGTTGAGCTGTTGGAGGAGCGATAGCCGGTCGCCAAGCTCCCAGATATGACTTATCAGATCGGCACGGAAGATGAAGATCCCAACGCCGACATACTGAACTGGCTGTCCTGCCGGCTCGACGCCGAATATTTCGCCTTCATGGGTGCCATGATAGGTGAGGCAGGCCGCAACTTTTTGCTCTTCCGCGACCATGTCTTCGACGGAGTTACGAAAATCGGGGAACACATCATGAAGCTGTTTAACATAGGTCGTTAGTCCGTCGATCCCTTTGGTCTGGGTGCCAAGCGCGCCATGGAAGGTGATGTCTGGTGTCACGATCTCTTCAGCGATTTCGAAATCCATTTCGTTCCAGAATTCGTGATAAAAACGATTAACCAGCAACCTGTTGGCTTCGATTTGTTGTTCTGACATTTCTTGAAACCCTATCCTTAATCTCTATTTGTCCGCGCCGCGGTTTGGTTTATCATAAATCAAACGAATACGGCCAACTTGTTAAAGAAAATCAGGGGCTGAACTTATCCGGAGGCACATCATGGATAGTGGCGTAGAACAAACGCGGGAATTACCGCAGGAAATAACTACCAAAACCGATACGCGCGATATTCTCGCGCGGGAAACCCAATATCAAATAGATAAGGGGTTCAGGGATTGGACGATTGTCGACGTCGATGCCCATCACTCTGAGATGAGTTCATGGCGTGAGGTTGTCGAGTATCTCGATGATCCGATCCTGAAACATTATGCGCATGAGTTTCAGGCTCGGACCGGTGGTGCACCGGGCCTGTCCAATCACATGCCGGGTCTACGCTATCAGGATGCTGGTGGCCGTATCCCGCATCAGACGCATATCGGTGAAAAAGTTGAGGATGACAGCGTACATCGGGATGTGACGCTGATGCGTCGGTCGATGGATGCCATGGGGCTCGATCATCAAATTTTGTTCCCGGGAAATCTGCTGCAGCTGGGTACTCATCCGCAGCCACGGGTCGAGGCGCAGCTGGCACTGGCTTATAACCGTTGGGTTTGTGAACGTATTCTGCCGATGGATGATCGGGTCAAGACACTTCTCTATCTACCGATCTCCGAGCCCGATATGTGCATGAAGATTATCAAAGAGTTTGGTGAGAATCCGAATGTCTCGGGCTTCATGATCACCGCTGTGCGTTACAAGCCGGTGCATCATAACCAGTTCATCCCGATCTATCGTGAGCTTGAGGAACGCGGCTTGCCGCTGGCCTTCCACGCTGGTCTTACCTGGGGTGATGACTGGATGAAACAGCTCGATCTGTTTATTTCGATGCACGCGATCTCGTTTGTATTGTGCAATATCGTGCATATGACGAACTGGATCATTCACGGCATGCAGGAGCGTTTCCCCAAGCTGGATGTCATCTGGATTGAATCCGGTCTTGCCTGGTTGGCTTTCCTAATGCAGCGTCTTGATTCGGAATATCTGATGCGACCATCAGAAGCACCGTTGCTCAAGAAGCTGCCAAGCGAGTATATGGCCGATATGTTTTATACCTGCCAGCCAATTGAGACCTCAAACATGGCGCTGACCGAGGAAACCTTTAAGGCGGTGAAGGCTGAGACCCAACTGCTTTATGCGTCGGATTGGCCGCATTGGGATTTCAATCCGCCGAGCACTATTTATGATCTGCCCTTTCTCGATGAGCAGGCCAAGCGTAATATACTGGGAGAAAATGCCGTGAAGTTGTTTGGTATCGATACCAAGAAACCTAAAACGGCTTAAAGGAGAAAAAAATGGCTGAGTTGTTTGTGGGCCGCGAAGACGAGTTTGAGGATCGTGGTCGCAAGGTCATCGCGCATGGTGATCTTGAAATAGGTGTGTTTTTCGTTGATGGCGGTTTCTACGCCTATGAAAATAAATGTGTTCATCAGGGCGGCCCGGTTTGTCAGGGTCGTATCCTGAACCGGGTTGTCGAGATGATCTCTGATGACAAAACCAGCCAGGGGCTGGCGTGGTCAGAAGATGATGTTCATATCGTTTGCCCATGGCATGGGTATGAATTCAATCTCAAGACCGGTGTCCATCCCGGTTATAAAAACGCGCGGCTTCGTCCGTTCGATGTAAAGCTCAAGGACGGGGAAGTCTATGTCGTCACCTGATGACATTGTCGATCCCGCGAATGCGGCGTTCGAGGCTGCGATCAAGGCGTTAGCCCAAGGGGATACCGAGAATATCCCTGCGGAAACCGTTCAGAAGCTGCTAACGGCAGGGGCCAAGCTCTATTGCCGCAAGCTGACGGAAGAGGACGATTATTTTCCGCCTTTCCGGCCGGAAGATGTCGTGACCGCGACGGATTCCGTTGTCGCCATCGCCGAGATGATGCGGGCTGCCGATCTCAATACGTTTGACCTCGCGATGTGGATGTCCCGCCCGCATTCGGAATGATCTCGGCCGCTTGCGAAGTCTTGTCTGGCGGCACCAATTCCGTATGATCCGGGCAATCGTTTTGAATAAAAATATTTGAAGGATCGGACATGTCCAGCTCTGCTGCCGCGACTGACAGTGATGGCCCCAAACTCAAAAAATGGGCCAAGTTCAACTGGGAAGACCCGCTGTTATTTGAGAACCAGCTAACCGAAGAGGAAAAGCTGGTCCGCGATACGGCACGGCAATATGCCCAGGACAAACTGTTG
>JABJCZ010000394.1 GCA_018668475.1 Alphaproteobacteria bacterium
CGCACGCTCGGCGCCGTCCCGCAAGACGGAATCAATGTATCCGGTATCATCCAGCAGGCGGCGCATTTCTGCATTGAGCGGGCTCAACTTATCGACTGCGAGGTCCGCCAGCTCATCCTTGAATCCAGAGAACTGCACATCGGCATACCGCTCTGCCACAGCACCGAGTGGCTCGTCGGCAAGAGCCGCGTAAATGCCCAGAAGGTTTGTGGCTTCCGGTCGCTTCTCGATATCGATGGTCATACCAGGTTCGGAATCCGTGCGGGCACGGCGAATTTTCTTGCGGATGGTATCTGCATCGTCCGTCAGGTTAACCCGCGACAGGTCCGAGTTGTCAGACTTGCTCATCTTGTTGCGCCCGTCCCGAAGGCTCATCACGCGTGTCGCCGCGCCCATGATCATCGGTTCGGGCAGCGGAAAAAACTCCTCGTCACAGGAACGGTTGAACGCACCGGCGATATCGCGCGCCAGCTCAAGGTGCTGTTTTTGATCCTCACCCACGGGCACGTGGGTCGACTTGTAGAGGAGAATATCGGCCGCCATCAGCACTGGATACGCATAGAGCCCAAGTACCGCCTGATCGCGTTTTTTGCCGGCCTTCTCTTTGAACTGGGTCATTCGATTAAGCCAGCCAAGCGGCGTCACGCAATTCAACAACCAGGCCAGCTCAGCATGCTCCGCCACGCGGCTCTGGTTGAAGATGATGCACTGTTGCGGATCAAGGCCCGCCGCCAACAGACCTGCAGTCACCTCGCGAGTGCTGGCGCGCAAGGCCGCAGGGTCTTGCTGAACGGTAACGGCATGGAGGTCAACAATGCAGTAGATGCAGTCATATTCCTCCTGCATCGCGACCCAATTCTTGATGGCGCCGAGATAATTTCCAAGGTGCAAATTACCAGTCGGCTGCACACCGGAGAACACGCGCTTCATGGGTCTGGGCCCCTTCTAGGGAACATTGTTTGCGGACAATAACTTTACTGCGCGCCGGTTTTATGGCGCGACGCCAGCACGGGGTCAAGAGAAGCGCGAACGCTGCAGCGTGGAGAGCAGATCGCTGCTAACTGTTTTTTATCTCGCCCGCGCTTGCAGACCGGCGAAACAGTGCTCTGAGTTCTGCCGGATGAAATGCACCACACGCCCGCGCCACCGCGAAATATACGATGACCCCCGCACCGACCAGCGCAAGGAGCGCACCAATTTTAAGGCCCAATGAGCCACCAAGCGAACCATCGAGCGCGGTCGCTATTGCCCAAAGTGCGGCGGCCATGACCAAACTCGCGCCAACAAAACCGAGGCTACGACGACGCAATCGGCGATCCAGCCGAAGGTGCCCACGACGATACAGGCCGAGCCCCAGAAGGCCGGCGTTGAGCCAGCCCGACAAACTGGTGGCAAGGGCAATGCCGACATGCCCTAGCGGGCCCATCAAGGCAAGATTGAGAGCGACATTTGTAGCCAGGCATAAAATCGCTATGCGCACCGGCGTGCGCGTGTCCTGACGCGCAAAATATGCCGGCGCCAAAACTTTGATGAGCACAAATGCCGGCAGGCCGGCGGCAAAGGCGGTCAATGCCTGTGCCGTTGCGGACGTGTTTCCCAGCGTAAAGGCGCCGCGCTCAAATAGTACAGAAACCACCGGCCCGCCGACCACGATCAACGCGGCAGTCGCGGGCAGAGCCAGCAGCAATGCGCCTTCAAGCGCCCGGTTCTGACTTTCCATCGCGGCGTCCGTTTCACCGGCGCGCAACTGGCGGGACAGCAACGGCAACAACGCCGTGCCAACCGCAACACCAACGACGCCAAGCGGCAACTGGTTGATGCGATCAGCATAATAGAGGAACGAGACCGACCCCTCTGGCAGGAACGATGCGATAATGACATCGACCACAAGATTGATCTGCGCGACGCCGGCGCCGACCGCAGCCGGTGCCGCCAGAACCAGCAGGCGCTGGACCCGCGGCGTCAATCTTGGCCACAGCAGGCGCAGACGAATGCCGGCCCGATCGCAGGCAACGATCAGCCAGATAAACTGAACAATCCCGGCGACCGATACACCGACCGCAAGCGCGTGTCCCGGCGTCTCAGTCCAGCGCGAGAGAACGACAAGCGAGAGAATCAGACAAACATTGAGGAGGATGGGCGTCGCAGCCGCCGCAGCAAATTTGTATAGCGAATTCAGTATGCCGCCGAGCAGCGAAACCAGCGAGATGAACAGGATATAGGGAAACGTGATGCGGGTGAGTTGAACCGTAAGATCAAATTTTTCAGGGTCCGCCGAAAAACCAGGCGCCAGCCCATACATCAGCCACGGCATCAGTATCTGGCCAAGGGCGACAACCAGAATCAAAAGCAACAGCAGGGCGGCAAGCGCTTCCTCAGCAAATTCTCGCGCCGCCCGGGCCCCATTCTTTTCAAGTTCGCCGGCGAACAGCGGCACGAAGGCAGCGTTGAACGCCCCTTCAGCAAATAGGCGCCGCAGAAAATTAGGCAACTTGAAGGCAATAAAAAACGCGTCGGCGACGGGCCCTGCACCAAGGCTTGAGGCGATCAGAATATCGCGTAGAAACCCGAGCACGCGGGAGCCCATGGTGTAGCCCCCGATCGTCGCGATCCACCTACCCATGGCCGTCGGCGTCGCTCGGGACGGGCGCGCGGCTGAGGCCGCCGGGTCTTCAAGCGGCGGCTTCGGCATCGCCACCAATACTCGTCTCGTCAATCGCCGTCAGCAGGCCATTTCGCAGCCGTTTGACCAGCCGCTTGTCACTGATCTTCAATCCGTACCGATCTTTCACATAAAAGACATCGACGACCCGCTCACCATAAGTCGAGATATGCGCGGTCACGATACTGAAACCGAAATTAGTCAGTATCCGGGCAACATCATGCAACAGGCCGGGACGATCTTTGGCGGTGACTTCGATGACCGTGTGACGGGCGCTTGCGTCGTTGTCCACCAACACCCGGGGCGCCACACCAATACCCGTACTTCGTGCGAGCGGGCCTCGGCGCTCCATCAATGCCTTGTCGAGTTTCAATTCACCAGCGAGGGCCTGCTCCAGAAGTCCCAGTGCCCGGGCCAGCCGTTCCTCATCGGTGAACGGCGCGCCACTTGCGTCCTGCACCTGAAACGCGTCGAGCGCCATGCCGTCGGACGTCGTAAAAACCTTGGCGTCCAGAATAGTCGCACCGGCAGCGGCCAGGGCCCCAGCTGCCGAAGCAAACAGGCCGGAGTGATCATTTGCATAAAAAGTGATCTCTGCTGTGGCGCGAGCCGCATCAACCGCCGTATCCAGCGCGAGGCCCGACTGGCGACGATCTGCATCACGCACCAGGAGGGCGTGACGGCGTTGGGTTGCAACATCTACCGACAACCAGTACGGCGCATCATGGCGCGCCGCATAGGCGTCAAATTCATCGTTTAGCCAGTCCGCCAATTGATCACGCAACAGCCGTTTTGCCGCTTCCACCCGAGCCTCTCGCTGAGTCGCAGCATGGCCACCTGTCATGATCTCCTCGGCGCTATAATAAAGCTCGCGCAACAGCGTGCCCTTCCACGCGTTCCAGCGACCGGGGCCAACGGCGCGAATGTCCGCTGCCGTCAACACGAGCAGTAATCGCAACCGCTCGACCGATTGCACCTGACCGACAAAATCGCTCAGCGTCTGCGGGTCATGAATATCGCGTTTGAACGCCGTGTTGGAAAACATCAGATGGTGGCGCACCAACCACGAAACGGTATCCGTTTCTTCCTGTCGCAAGCCAAATCGCGGCCCGAGACGAAGTGCCCAACGGGCACCGATTTCGGAATGGTCACCGCGCTGGCCCTTGGCGATATCGTGCAGAAATGTTGCGACGTAGAGCGCGCGGCGCGAAAGAATTTTGGGCATGAGCTCACAGGCCAGCGGAAGGTCATCGGCAACCTCGCCACGCTCGATCCGCGATAATACGCCAATAGCCCGGATGGTGTGCTCATCCACCGTGTAGACGTGGTACATATCATGCTGGGTCTGGGCGACGACGCGACCAAATTCAGGGATCAACCTTCCCAGCACGCCGGCTTCGTTCATTCGCCGAAGGGTCGCTTCGGGGCGCCGCTCGTCGGTCAGGATATCGAGAAACAGCTGGTTGGCTTCAGGGTCCTCGCGCACCGATTTGTCGATCAGACGAAGGTCCTGCTGAATGAGCCGGTGGGTGTGCGGATTGATATCGAGACCGCCAGACTGGGACAGTTGAAAAATCTTGATCAGGCGAACCGGCCTCTCCGCAAATGTCGCTTCGTTCTCAACAGTCAACCGCCCGCTCTCGGCGCGAATTCCATCCGATGCCGCCGCCCCGCCGGCCCCGCCATCGGCGCCCGGCGGTTGATGTAGCTGTTCGGCCTCAAGCGCAGCACAGAACACACGTGTTAGCTGACCCACAGTCTTCGCGACCAGAAAATAATGTTTCATAAACCGCTCGACGGCGAGGTTGCCATCGCGTGCGCCATAGCCCATGCGAACGGCGATTTCGGGCTGCAGGTCAAAGGTCAACCGGTCCTCTGCGCGGCCGGCCGCCACATGCATATGCGCCCGCACCCGCCAGAGAAAATTCTCTGCCCGGGCAAACCGCGCATGCTCCTGACCGGTCAATACGCCGCGATCGACCAGGTCAGCAAATCGCTCCACACGATAGAGGTACTTGGCAATCCAGAACAGCGTGTGCAGGTCTCGCAGCCCACCCTTGCCGTCCTTGATATTTGGTTCCAGCAGGTATCGGGAATTACCGAGCTTTTCATGTCGCTCATCCCGTTCATCCAGCTTCGCCTTGACGAACTCAGCTTCCGACCCGGGAATAATTTCGGTGCGGAAGCGGTCGTGCAACTCAGTAAATAGCGCCTGGTCACCGCAGATAAAACGCGCCTCGAGCACGCTGGTGCGGATGGTCATGTCGCCCCGGGCGCGCTGAATGCTGTCATCCAGTGACCGCGTCGCCTGGCCAACTTTCAGACCCATGTCCCACAAGAGGTACAGCATCGATTCGATGACCTGCTCCATGCGGGCGGTCAGCTTCCAGGGATGCAGAAACAGCAGGTCGATATCTGATCGCGGCGCCATATCGCCGCGCCCGTAGCCGCCAAGCGCAACGAGAGCGAGCCGCTGAGCGCTGGTCGGGTTGGGCTCAGGAAACAACCTCTTTGAGGCGTGATCAAACAGAACCCGCAACAGTTGATCGATGAGAAACGTATTGGCAGCAACAATGGCGTGGCCGGTCACGCGCTGCTCAATGCGGTTGCGCACCTCTGCCTGGCCTGCAGCCAGGGCATCCTTGAGAACGGCAAGCACTTCTGCCCGAACGGCTGGTGCGCGGACTGCGGGCGAGCCGGCAGGCGCGCTACCTTCCGGCGCAAGCGCCGCCAGCGCCGCGTCAATTGCGCGGCGGTCGAAAACCTGTCGCTGATGCTTAACCTTGATCATACCGGCGGGCAATTTAGACCACGACGCTTACATTGACCATGCGTACGCCATTTCGCACACCCGGACCACCTACTAAACCGACTATGGCTGACATCCGACTATCAGCATTTTGTAGCCTTGCATCGCGCAGATAACGGCGGCACTCTCCGCGCCATGACTGCTTCTGCGCGGGGATATTTCGGTATCGGCGTCGAGGGCATCAGCAAGCCCGGTAACCTGGGCAACCTGATGCGCTCCGCCCATGCATTTGGCGCCGGCTTCTTTTTCACTATTGATTCGGTGATCAATGTCGACACCCGGCAATCAGACACCTCAGGGTCGGTAGACCATGTGCCCCTGTATCGGTTCAGCTCGGTTGGTGAGCTACAGTTGCCCGAGCGCTGCACCCTTGTGGGCGTGGAATTTACGGACGAAGCCGTTGATCTGCCGTCTTTTCCGCACCCGCTGTCCGCCGCCTATGTGCTGGGCCCCGAGCGCGGCAGTTTGTCGCCCGACCTGGTCGCGAAATGCGAGCATCTCGTCAAAATTCCGACACACTTTTGTGTGAATGTCGGGGTTGCCGGCGCGATCGTGATGTATGACCGCGTGCTTAGCACCGGGCGTTTCGGGGCAAGGCCGGTCAATCCACGGCGCCGGGCGGCAGCCCTGCCGCGCCATGTACAGGGAATGCCCCAAATCAGGAAACCACGCGGCTAGGGGTGGCCGCTCGGATGCGGGTCCGGTATGATTCGCGTATGTTGTGTCGATTCACTTCTCAACCACTAGCGGTCGATTAATGAAGCTTTCAGCCAGTCTTTTTTTCGGGGCCCTCGCAGTTGTTGCCGTAATGGCAGCAACCGCCCCTGAAACTCATGCCCAGAAAATCCTCGCCGAAAATGGCGACTGGACGGCCTACACCATGAGCGAGGACGGGCGGAAGGTTTGCTACATGTTCTCTCGCCCGAAAAAGGAAGAGGGCAACTACAAGCGCCGGGGCGTCGCCTACGCCATGGTCACCCGCCGCCAGGGCAGCCCTACAGTTGAAGATATGAGCGTGACCTCCGGCTATCCCTACAAGGATGGCAGCAAGACGACGGTCAATATCGATGGCAAGAAGTACAGTTTCGGCGTTTTTGCCAAGGAGTTCGCGTGGTCGGATGACCCGAAGCATAATTCGACCCTCGTCAAGGCGATGATCAAGGGCATCAAGCTTTCTGTTCGTGGCACATCACGGAAAGACACGCACTCGACCGACAGCTATTCGCTAAAGGGGTTCACCGCGACCCACAAGGCCATTAAAAAGGCCTGCCCCTGAGGGTATGGTCGGCGCTCAATAGCGCTCACACCTTGCTTGCCTCACACCTTGCGTGCTTCTTCCATTACACCCCATCTGTAGCTGACGCTGGCAGGAAGACTGAGGTAACGCATGGCAGATACTAAACCCGATCATCCTGGCGTAATTACACACCCGCCCTTTCTTTATGCGGGTTTTGCGATTGCCGGCGTCATCATCAACATGTTTGTCGGCGTTGAGCTTTTCGCCGAGCCCGCTCAGTTCTGGGCAGGTGGCGGCCTGATTGTTGTCGGGGCGATCCTTCTCTATGGCGGCGTCACCCAGTTTCGCCGTGCCGGCACGAATGTGCCAACCCATAAACCGACCATGGCGATCGTGACCACCGGGCTCTACGGCCTAACCCGGAACCCGCTCTATCTGGGGCTTTCGACGATTTATGTCGGCATTGGCATTGCGATTGATAACGTCTTTCTTCTGGTATTTCTGGCCCCGTTGCTCTTGGTCATGCGATACGGCGTAATTGGTCGCGAAGAGGCCTATCTGGAGCGCAAATTTGGTGAAGAATACCGGGCCTATTGCACGCGAGTGCGCCGCTGGCTTTGACCATCGCCGACCGCTCCGGCTGGCATTCGTAGCCATGGCAGCGTATATGAACGCCCACAACCGCCATGATGATCGCCAACATGACCGCTGAACCCATCACTGAGCCGTCCGACGTGCCCGCTCCCATGCAGGAGCTTGTGGGCCTGGACCGCGACGAACTTGCCGCCATCATGGTTGCCATTGGTGAGCCGGAAGGCAGGTCGACCCTGCGGGCCAAACAACTGTGGCACTGGATGTATCACCACGGCGCGCGCGATTTTTCGCTGATGACGAGCCTTGGTGGCCCGCTGCGGGAGAAACTGGCCGAGACATGCGCTGTCGGCCGCCCAGGTATAAGCCGCGAACAGATCTCGACCGACGGCACGCGCAAATGGCTGATGCGCTTTGACGACAACCAGGAAGCCGAAAGCGTCTATATCCCCGAAGACGATCGGGGCGCGGTATGTATCTCCAGCCAGGTCGGCTGCACACTCAGCTGCAAGTTCTGCCATACGGGCACACAGCGGCTGGTGCGCAACCTTACGCCGACAGAAATCGTCGGCCAGTTTATGGTCGCGCGGGACAGTTGCGGCGAATGGCCATCCCCCTCCGGTGAGCGGATGCTATCCAACATCGTGATGATGGGCATGGGCGAGCCGCTCTATAATTTTGACAACGTCGCCAAAGCGCTGCGTATCATCATGGATCAGGAAGGCATCGCCATTTCGCGGCGGCGCATCACATTGTCGACCGCCGGCGTCGTGCCGATGATGGAGCGTTGCGGCGCGGAGCTTGGCGTTAGCCTTGCCGTATCGCTCCATGCTGTGCGGGACGATTTGCGCGACATGCTGGTGCCGCTTAATCGCAAATACCCGATTGCCGAATTGCTCGATGCCTGCCGTAAATATCCCGGCGCCAACAACGCGCGGCGTATCACCTTTGAATACGTGATGCTCAAAGGCGTTAATGACAGCACGGCAGACGCCCACGAACTGACCCGGTTGCTCGCGGACATTCCGGCCAAGGTAAACCTGATTCCGTTCAATGCGTGGCCGGGAACTGATTTTGAATGTTCCAGCAACAACGCGATTTACCGCTTTGCAGAGATCGTCAATAACGCCGGGTTTTCCGCACCGGTGCGGGCACCACGGGGCCGCGATATTCTCGCCGCATGCGGCCAGCTGAAATCCGCCAGCATCAAATTGAGCCGGCGCGAGCGCGATGCACGATCGGCCGACGCCGATGGCGCCGGTCTCGCGGCCAGCGCCGCCACCAGCTAATCGGAATACTCCGTGGAAGATATCGCATCCATCAGTCCGCAATTGCGGAGCATCCTGATTAATGTCGGCGCCGGGTTGATCGTCGTTTATCCGTTATGGCGCATTTTTCGCCGCGCCGGCTTTTACCCGATTCTCGCTTTGCTGGTTTTCGTACCCATGATTGGGCCGCTCATCGTTGCCGTCATCCTGGCCTTCTCGCGCTGGCCAAACGAGCCTCGCAGCAAGCGAGGCTGGACCAAATGAGCATTATTCCAGTTTTCTCCGGCCTCATCTTTCTGGGCGTCAGCATCTGGTGCTTCGCCCGAATTCTGATCAAGGCCGGTCGCTCACCCTGGTGGTCACTAACGATGATCCTGTTCCCGATCAACCTGATCCTGATTTGGGTTTTCGCCTACATCCGCTGGCCCATTATCGAGGAATTTGGCCAACAGCCCGCACCCACATCGCGAAAAAAGTAATATCGACGACTGCCAAATGAATGCCGGCTTTACGCCCGTCGGCTGTGCTTTTTTCGACTTTCATCGACAGCTACCTGTTCCGATTTTCGGCGAGCATCGATCAACCGGTGTGCGACACGACTCGGCACGCCGGCACCCTCAAGCACCATTTCACTGAGTTGCAGGCTTGCCTCCGTGGTTTCTGGCACAGCATGGCTTGCCCCTAGTCCGATCAGGTTGGTGGCGTCATCGACATCACGCGCCCGCGCGTAGATGGGGACATCAGGCCAGTGCTGACGCGCGGCCACGACCACACGCTCGGTAGCCGCTGGATTATCCATAGTCACAACCAGCGCGAGGGCGCGCTCGACACCACATTTCCGCAACATATCGGGTCGGGTTGCATCGCCAAAATAGACGCTCGCGCCCGTCGAATGGAATTGCTTCACCAGGTCCAGATCAATATCGAGTGCAATATAAGGTAGCTCCTGCTGGTCGAGGAACGTGCCAAGCAAGTGACCAACACGGCCATACCCAACGATCACAACATGACGGGAGAAGCCCTCCGCAGGATCGAACGTCGTTTGGCCGCTCCGTGTTTCGCGAGTTTCGAGAGCCTGGCCGATCCTGCGTGCGACATGTGCAATCGGCGGCGTCGCAACCATGGTTATTCCGGCAACAATAAGCATGAACTGGGCCGTGTCGCCTGGGATCAACGCCATTGCCGTGGCCATGCCGACCACAACAAAGGCAAACTCACCGCCCTGGCCAAGCAACAGCGCCATCTCGACGGAGACCGACCGTGGCTCGCCCCAAATTCGCGCCAGGACATAGATGACTAGTCCTTTCACGACGAACAAACCGATGACTGCGGTTATGAGCCAAAACGGATCGGCCGCTATCTGTACCAGGTCGATCGACATACCCACGCCGACGAAAAACAGGCCGAGCAACAAACCCTTAAAGGGTTCGATATCGACCTCTACTTCATGGCGATACTCGGTCTCGGCGAATAGTAACCCGGCCAGAAAAGCGCCAAGCGCCATCGAGAGCCCGGCCATCTGAGTGGCCATAGCGGTACCGATAATGACCAGCAGCACCAGCGCCAAAAACATTTCGCGGCTGGCGGTGCTGCCAACGAACCGAAACAGAGGACGAATGAGAAGTCGGCCTGCCAACAAGATGATGACAATGGCGATGAGTGCCTGACCAATCGCCCACACGAGCGAGACCAACACCGATTCGTCGCTTTGGGTGGCAAAAGCGCCGACCGTGAACAAAATGGGGACGACCGCGAGGTCCTGAAAAAGCAGGATCGAAAAACCGGCTTTCCCCGTCCGGGTGCCCAGGCGCTGGTTTTCTGTAAGGAGTTGCATGACGATCGCCGTGGAGGAAAGCGCAAACGCGCCACCAAGCACCAATGCAGCTGGCAAGGTGTTATCGAATAACAAGGCAATGGCCGCGATTATCGCACCTGAAACGAGAACCTGCGTGCCACCCAGCCCAAAGACAAGGTGACGCATCGCCCACAGCCGTTCACCAGATAACTCAAGGCCGATCATAAACAAAAGGAACACGACCCCGAGCTCTGCCAGGGCCTGGACTCCTTCAAGGTCAGAGATCAACACGTAGCCGAGCCACGGGACGTCTTTGATGAAGAGAGCCAGCCCGTGAGGACCGATCGCAATACCGACGAGCAAAAACCCAAGCACAGGGCTGATCCGGAGGCGATGAATCAACGGCACGACAATGCCCGCCGCAACCAGAAATACGATAACCTCGCGTAAATCTAGCGCCTCAACATGCATAGAATGACGGCCTCTGTGTCCTGTCTGGACTATCGCGGTGGATGAACTCGTTTCTCAGGTTCCATGATAATAAACATGAACCCAAGCCCTACACTAGCGACTGAACGCTGGAGGGGGCGGCACCAGACTTTACTGGCCGACCCGCAGCGCCGGTAGCGCGCAACGACGGTAAAAAAAGAGCCCCGGCGCTGAAAGGCGTATCCGCTAGAACGTGTCTATGTCGAGTGCGTTTTCCAGGCCCTCGCCAAAGCGAGACGATGGCTTGGAGTCAGGGCCGATATCTAGGCTCTCGATGGGGCCTTCCATTTCCAGTTCTAGCGCAATCAGTGACATTGCCTTGTGGAACACCAGCACTCGGGCAATCGACCAGACTGTCAAAGCAAGGAAAACGGAGATCCCATAGTCTACGATTGCAGAAGCGACATCGCCATCAGGCCCCCAGCCAAGTGAATGCTGCAACGCAATCAACCCGATGACCGGGAGTCCGAACAACCAGTATGGATAGTAGACGCCAATCACCTCACCTAACGTCAGGTCAATTCTCAGCCGACGATCAGCAAATCGCGTCGCACCAACAAACTTCGGAATTGCGTGCCAGCGATAATAGATGAACGACAGGCCGAGAGTGGGAACAAAGAGAAGCCAGGCGATAAACCAGTATTTGAAAATACCTGTAGGTGGCAAACCGACCGAAAGATTCTTGTTGCCTAGGCTAATATTCTCAATGTGAAGTTGATAGACCTTCCATTCGACGTAAGGCATAGACAGCCCAAAAGTCATCGCCAGTTGGAGCACCAAAACAAAGTCTTTCATTGCGTAGGCACCGACACGACCACCCAGATGCGCCTGAACATCCCGCCAGCTTGTTCGACTCAAACGGTACCGCAGACCCGTGTATTGGCCCGAACTTTGCGCAAATTGGAGAACCAGCGCTATCGCGAATCCAAACCCGATCGCGAGGACGTTGTCGATTCGCTGAAGAATGACGATTGCGACTGCCGGCCCGCCAAAATACAGGAAGCCCTTCAGAAGTTCTTGTGATGTGCCGGTGTAACGAAGCGGTTCACCGAACAGTTGAGTGTTGCTCCACAGGTATTGCCGGATCCTCGTTTTCCCCCAAAAGCGGTACAAGGTGGCCGTGAGCAGCGCCAACGCCATGACCTCGAGCAACAGCCGCATAAGCGCGCCAGTATTCCCGTGATACGCTACCGGGCGCACAGGGTCGCGAAAGGGGCCCATGATCCCGTCGATGCCACGGTCACCCGTCCTTGCATGTGATTCAGACGGTGCAGACTCAGTCATTCTTCCCTCTCAACCCACCAAGCCGTTGTCCCGCTTGGATTACTTATTGCCATCTAAGATGGTAATACCAGTTTATCCAAACAACTCTCCGTGTCGACTTTTGAGTGCTTGCCGCCGGGCGTAGCGTTCCTATACTGCGCGCGCTCGACGAACTCGTATCAATAAGGCGTAATTCCCATGACCAAGGCCGTCCCGCCGATCAAGAAAGTCGTCCTCGCCTATTCAGGCGGACTGGACACGTCTGTCATCCTGCGCTGGTTGCAGGAGGTCTATGACTGCGAGATCGTTACCTTTACGGCTGACCTCGGGCAGGGCGAGGAACTGGCGCCGGCGGCCGAAAAAGCGAAGATGTTCGGCGTCAAGGAAATCTACATTGAGGACCTGCGCGAAGAGTTTGTGCGCGACTATGTGTTTCCGATGTTTCGGGCGAACGCGGTTTATGAAGGCGTCTATTTGCTCGGCACGTCGATCGCCCGGCCACTGATCGCCAAACGGCAGATCGAGATCGCCAAGGCCACGGGCGCCGACGCGGTGTCGCACGGTTGTACCGGCAAGGGCAACGACCAGGTGCGGTTCGAACTTGGCTACTACGCGCTAAACCCGGAAATTCATGTCATCGCGCCGTGGCGGGAGTGGGACCTCAGTTCGCGCGAATCCCTGCTGGCCTATGCCGAGAAAAATCAGATCCCCATCGCCAAGGACAAGCGCGGCGAGCCGCCGTATTCGACGGACGCCAACATTCTGCATATCTCTTATGAAGGCAAGGCGCTGGAGGACCCCTGGGTCGAGCCAGACGAGGGCATGTTTACGCGCTCGGTGTCGCCGGAGAACGCACCGGACGAGCCGACTTATGTCGAGATCGAATTTGCCAAGGGCGACGCCGTGGCAATTGATGGGGAAGCCATGACACCGGCGACGCTGCTGGAGAAGCTGAACCAGCTTGGTGGCGCCAACGGCATTGGCCGGCTGGACATGGTGGAGAACCGGTTTGTCGGCATGAAATCACGCGGTGTTTACGAGACCCCAGGCGGCACGGTGCTGTTGCAGGCCCGGCGCGCCGTTGAGAGCATCACCCTCGACCGCAACGCCGCGCACCTCAAGGATGAGATGATGCCGCGTTATGCCGAGCTGGTTTACAACGGCTTCTGGTTTTCGCCCGAACGGGAGATGCTTCAGGCAGCAATTGACGAGAGTCAGAAACACATGAACGGCACGGCCCGGCTCAAGCTTTACAAGGGCAACGCGATCGTCGTCGGTCGCAAATCACCTGACAGCCTCTACAGCGAGGCGCACGCGACCTTTGAGGATGACAATGTCTATGATCAGCGTGACGCCGCAGGGTTCATCAAGCTGAACGCCCTGCGCCTGCGTATCGGCCACCACCGCCGGTAACGCGGGCAGGCTGCCTGATCAAGGCAAAGAGCTCAGACCGATAACGTGCTCGTGGGCAAACAGGATCACGATAAAAATCAGCAACGCACCGACCACCCGACCCAGGCCGAGCTCTTTGAGCCTGAACGTCGCACGCCCGCCGATGATGGCTGCGAAGGGCAGGGCAGATGTTTCAGCGCTTAAGGTAGCCCAGCGCTCAGGGTCTTCCTTCGCGATCCGCCGATCCGCAAGCGGAATATCGATGAGCGCATAGAGCGCGAACGCACCAAACATCATGACGGACGCGGCATCACCGTTAACCGGAATATGCGCACCC
>JABJCZ010000395.1 GCA_018668475.1 Alphaproteobacteria bacterium
ATCGAAGGCGATTCTGACGGCAACGTCATTCGGCAAGAACGGGCAATGGCGAAGGTGTTCTACCATCGCCATGCGCACTTTTTCCGCCGCGTCGCGAGTCAAAATGGCAACAATATCCAGCGCGATGCCGCGTTCGGTTTCATTCAACTCGCCAGAAGCGACAGCGGCAGCTACGCCGGCTGCGGCTTCGGCGCGGCCCTCGTCCGTCTTCCCGTCGGTCAGGCGACGGATATGTTCCGAATCAAGTGTTCGGGCCATTCAAGGGGCTCCGGTGGCGTTGCGCATGGATGCTCCGCCAGCGCGTGAATTGTGGCAAACGTTGCCAGGAAATCTACTGCGCCAAAGATTTAGCACGGTGAGGAATCGTCATTCCATGAAAAAATCCGGTTCCTGAGAGTGACAAATCGTTCTTCCAGATTATGGCCAAATATCGGGTCTGTGTGAACTTCGAACTGGATGTTGATTGCGTTCCAGTCTTCGGCGGTTAGTGTTTGCTCCGCGGCCGGAAAAAACACCACTTCTTCCTTTTGCATATGCGCACGCTGGGCGGCTACAAAACCCTGCACGACTGCGTGGAACTCATGATGGGTTACAGCGCCATCCTGGTCGATCAAGCGCAATGTATTGGCCAGGGACCGCGTCGCATCCGCAATCCGCCCGTGTTCCGTAACAAGGTCCCCAATTTCGCGCGCCTGATCGGGACGGCGCTCAGCCAACTTGACGTAGACCATATCTTCGCATGGGTGATGGACGGCATCCGGATAAGTCAGAAAATATTCGGCAATATCTTCCATCAGGCCGTAGTCGGGCCTGCCGCCTGTAGCACCAGTCGATTGGCTTTCCAGTATTTTCAACAATTTCTCGACATTATCATGTTCGTCGCGAAGTCGTGTCATCGGCGCGGGCATACCTGCTCTCCTGACTGGTCTGGTCGGACTATACCGCATGCGACGCTTCAGGGTACCGTTGACTGTTTCCGCTGGTCGAATCGGTGGCAGCAAGGTTGAATGCGCCACCCGAATATTTTGTGTGGAAGATGAGCAGAAAACATTTGTCATCAATGTGGAAGGCTACGGATCAAAATACCGCACGCGGTATTTTTCTGATGTGCCTGACCAGCGTCCTGAGTTTTCCGCTCCTGAATACGACCGTCAAGTATCTGGTAACCGATTTCTCCGTATGGCAAATCGTGTGGGCGCGGGCGCTGTTTCACCTCGGGTTTATGCTTCTGTTATTCGCGCCGCGCATGGGCATCGTGGGGCTGTTTCGCACAGCTCATCCGGTGTTGCAGGGGTTGCGCTCGCTCCTCCAGTTTCTGGCGATGCTGTTTTATTTTTCGGCGCTTGAAGAGATTGCACTGCCCACGGCGACAGCGATCGCCTTTACCGCGCCGCTCATGGTGGTCGCGTTCTCAGTCCCGATACTTGGCGAGAAGGTTGGCCCGCGACGTTGGGGCGCGGTCATTTTTGGGTTTCTGGGCGCGCTCATAATTATCCGCCCCGGCGCCGATGTAACGGACTGGGCAACCCTGTATGTGCTTGGCTCGGCCCTGTGTTACGCGATTTATCAGATTCTGACTCGCCGGGTAGCGGCCCGCGATGATGCGCGCACGACAGCGGTATATACCGTGGTTGCTGCGCTGATCGGTGCCAGCATTGTCGCGCCTTTTGATCTTGTGGCGCCGACGCTGACCACCCAGTGGCTGGCCTTCGCCGGGTTGGGGCTTACGGGCGCCCTTGGACACCTTTTCCTGATCAAGGCCTACGCCTCGGCGGAGGCGTCGATTATTTCGCCGTTTGACTATGGCCAACTCATCGGTGCCACCATACTCGGGTATCTCATCTGGAATGATTTCCCCGACCTCTGGACCTGGATCGGGGCGTTCATTCTCGTTCTCAGCGGGGTCTATATCGCGCGGCGCGAGGCCGTGCGCAGACCGGGCGCGTCTATCCGAGATACCGCGAAATAATCGCGGCGATGAGCGGCTTGTGAAAAAGGGTAGTCAGGTCGGAATGCACCCGTCATTCTATCGCCCATGATTCGTTGGCGCGGCTATATAGACCAGGCAAAACGATCCGGGCTCCGGATGTCGTTGGCAGGGTTGTGTGCTGCCTTGATTTTGGGGGCCATGATGACATCAGGCGAAGCCGGGGCAGCAAGCCTCGAAGACACACTGTTGCTGGAGCTCAAGGACGGGCCGGTTGTGATTGAAATGCGGCCTGATCTGGCGCCGGGCCACGTCGCGCGGATTAAGGAACTGGTCCGAGCTGAGTTTTATGACGGTCTGCTGTTCCACCGCGTCATTGATGGTTTCATGGCGCAGACCGGCGATCCCGGCGGCGACGGCACAGGCGGTTCCGGTCAGAAGCTGGACGCAGAATTTTCCGACGAGGCCCATGTGCGCGGTACGGTTTCCATGGCCCGGGCGCAGAGCCCCAATAGCGCGGACAGCCAGTTTTTTATTGTGTTTCAGGATTCCGCATGGCTGAACGGCCAATACACCGTGTGGGGTCGCGTGGTCCAGGGGATGGAACACGTTGATGCTATCAAGCGCGGTGAGGGTCAGGGTGGCACGGTAAGTGATCCGGACAAAATTGTTCGCCTGCGGGTTGCTGCAGACGTCGCCGAATAGATCGGATCGACTAGTCGAGGCCGAACAATTAACTCAGAAAGTACCGGGGTAGCGTCCTCCGTCGATCAACAGATTCTGGCTGGTGATGTAACCGGCGTTGGCGCTGCATAAAAACGCGCAGGTCTCTCCGAACTCTACAGGATTGCCGAACCGGCCTGCCGGCACAGCTGAGGCGCGTTCAGCAGCGATATCAGCTTCATCCCGGCCGGTCTGTTCAGCCGCACGCTGCGTCGACCCCCGCAACCGATCCGTATCGAACAGTCCGGGCAGCAGGTTGTTGATCGTTACATCGTGTTGCGCCACCTGGGGGGCCACGCCAGCCAGAAAAGCCGTCAGGCCAGCGCGCGCGCCGCTCGACAAGTCCAGCCCCTCTATGGGCATTTTTACCGACATCGACGTGATATTCACGATGCGCCCGAAGCCACGCGCTGCCATGCCGTCAATGACAGCGGTTATCAGCTCAATGGGGGTCACCATGTTCATGATGACGCCGTCGATCATCGCTGGGCGATCAAGCTCGCGGAAATCCCGGAAAGGTGGGCCGCCGTTGTTGTTGATCAGGATGTCTGGGGCCGGACAGGCCGCCAGTACCGCCGCCTGACCGTCGGCGGTACAAATATCGGCGATCACCGGAGTGACCTGTACATCGCAGTCCGTCTGAATTTGTTTGGCGGCGTTGTCGAGCGCATCTCTGTCGCGCCCGTTGATGACAACGTCAACGCCGTTCCGTGCCAGCGCATGAGCGCAACCGAGCCCCAGGCCCCTGCTTGACGCGCAGACAATTGCCTTTTTCCCTTTGATCCCCAGGTCCATAGTGGCCTCCCAATTAGATGCGGCGATGTAATGCGCCGTCGTTCACCGCGTCGACCTATCGTTGATCGCACCAGAAACATGGAGAACGGATAGCATGAAAAAATTGTCCCTGGGAGTTTGTCTCTTTGTTGGCGCCATGTTGCTGGTTTCGGGCGCCGGGCACGCTGGCAACGCGGATGTGGTCGATGCAACGCTTGAACGCCGGGCCGACGGTACATTTACCGTTCATGCAACGGTGCGGCACGGTGATGAGGGGTGGGACCATTACGCCAATGGTTTTGATGTACTGGCTCCCGATGGCGTTGTGCTCGGGACCCGAGTGCTGGCCCACCCTCATGTGAACGAGCAACCTTTCACACGCAGTCTGCGTGGTCTGAATGTGCCTGCCGGCGTCGCGCGCGTGACGGTTCGGGCGCAGGACAGTGTGCATGGCCAAGGCGGTGCGTCGGTCGTGCTGGAGGTGCCGCGTTAGGCGCCTGTTGGCGTGATGGCCTGCACGGAAGCACAGAATTGCGTGATCTCATATTCGGTATTGTAGTAGTGGACGGACGCCCGCACGAGCGAGGGAATTTGTCGCCGGGTCATGTCGATGAGGGTCCAGGCAGCAGGTGAAACCGAGACATTGATCTTGCGCGCTGCGAGCGCGGCCTTTACGCGGTCAGCGGCCACATCCTTCAAGCTGAACGAAACGATCCCGCACATTTCAGCGCCCCGGTCATGAACCGTTACGCCGGGAACGATACTTAGGCAGTCCCGTAAATGAGCAGCAAGACACTGAATGCGTGGGCCGGTAACGGCTGGGTCGAGTGCCTGGGCATAATCCGCCGCGACTCCAAGGCCAATTTTTGCGGCAACATTGCATTCCCAATTTTCGAACCGGCGGGCATCCGTGCGAATACTGAAGTCACCTTCGTCCGTCCACGTTGCCGCATGGAGATCGAGCATCGGCGGCTCCAGCTGCTCGATCATCGACTCACGCACATAGAGAAAACCAGACCCCCGAGGACCCCGCAGGTATTTCCGGCCGGTCGCCGAGAGCATGTCGCAGCCCAGGTCGTCAACGTTCACCGGGAGTTGCCCGACCGACTGGCAGGCGTCGAGCAGGAAGGGAATTCCGTGGGATCGCGCAATGTGCCCCACTGCGGCAGCCGGGTTAACAAGCCCGCCATTGGTCGGCACATGGGTCAGCGCGATCAACTTTACCCGACCGTCCATCATCCCCTCCAGCGCCTCTACGTCGAGCTGGCCGGCACCGTCATCAGGGACTAGTCGCACCTCCGCGCCACACTTTTTCGTCACTTGTAGGTAGGCGATGAAATTTGAAGCGTATTCCGCTGTAGACGTCAAAATAACGTCGCCTGCTGAAAAGCGCATTGCATAGAATGCCATGTCCCACGCGCGGGTCGCGTTCTCAATGATGGCGATTTCGTGTCGACGACACCCGATGAGCCGGGCAATGGAATCGTAGGTGTTTTCGATTTTTCCGTCTTCGAGGGCCTGGGCTTCGTAGCCGCCAATGCGGGCCTCAAGCGCAAGATGCGCAATCATCGCCTCAACAACAGGCTGCGGCGCAAGGGACGCGCCGGCGTTATTAAAGTGAATGAAATTTGCACAGGCCGGTGTGTCAGCCCGCACCGCCTCAATATCGAATACCTTACTGGCGATGCTGTCACTCATCCGCCAGTCCGGCCCTTTGGTTGATGCCTTACTCCGTCTGAAGTGAAGCGCAGGACCGCCATTCGCCGACAATTTTCTGTGCGCGTCCAATGCTCAGATTGTCGAAGGCAGACAGAGCGTCGCTGACTGAAATGTTCGGACGGTGATCCAGGACCCGACGAAACCCGGTTCGTGACATATGAAGCGAGCGACAGAGGGTCGCGAAATCCTGGCTGCAGGCGTTGCGCGCGAGCGCCAATGCGATGTCGGACGGCAAGGCGGCCCGTGCAGCGAGAGCTTCGGCGATATCGCCGCCCGAGTTCTCGGTTGCGTTGGCGTCTCCCGATAAACTGGCTCGGATACGCAAGACTGAGTCGTCCCGTCCGGCCCGGACCTTCTTGGTCAGACTTTCGGTGGTCATACGTTGCCCTTATCCCCCCCGCCTTCATGGCAAGATTGGCTAATTGCCAATGAAGCAAATTTAGGGGGATTGCGGGGTAAACGCTGTGACTTCTGTCACACCGCAGGTCAGGCCGTCGTAGAGCACGATGACGGAGGAAGGGCCCGGCCTTCCTCATGACGCCACAGTCCGTCATCTGATGAGGTCTTCATCCCCGGCTTCGGTCAGCGCGAGCAGACGTTCATGGTCGAGATCGTGGAGGGTGCGCCCC
>JABJCZ010000396.1 GCA_018668475.1 Alphaproteobacteria bacterium
GCCCTACAACACCGTTGGCGGCATGCTGCATGGGCACGCGCTTGCTTTCCTGGTCGTGTGGCGCGTGGTCGGTTGCAATGGCATCGATGGTGCCGTCCTTCAGGCCGTCAACGATGGCCTGCCGGTTCTCCTCACTGCGCAGGGGCGGCGCCATTTTGGCAAAGGTCCGGTAGTCGCCGACATCGTGGTCGGTCAGCACAAAGTGATGTGGGGCCGCCTCGCAACTCACGCGCAATCCTTGCGCCTTGGCCCGGCGGATTGCAGCGACGCCCTCGGCAGTGGAGATATGGGCAACGTGATAGAGCCCGCCGGTGAGCTCCACGAGGCGCAAATCCCGATCGATCACAACGATTTCGGATGCTTCCGGGATACCGGGAAGGCCAAGGCGAGTTGCGGTTTCTCCCTCGGCCATGCAGCCGCAGCCGGATAAGGCGCGGTCTTCGGCGTGCTGGCTGACGATCATGCCGAAAGTTTTTGCATAGGCCAACGCGCGGCGCATGACCTGGCTGTCGGCGATCGGCAGGCCATCGTCGGTAAAGGCCACAGCCCCGGCCTCAGCCAGCATCCCCATCTCGGTCAGCTGCTGGCCCTTTAGTCCTTTGGTCACAGCAGCAAATGGAAACACCTTGACGCTTTTGGCTTCGCGCGCCCGGCGCTGGATAAACTCCACGAGCGCCACGTCATCGACCACCGGGTCAGTGTTCGGCATGCAGCACATTGACGTGACCCCGCCCGCTGCTGCCGCGCGTCCGCCCGTCGCGATTGTCTCCTTGTGCTCGTGGCCGGGCTCCCGCAGGTGAACATGAATGTCGATCAGGCCCGGTGCCAACGCCTGACCATGACAGTCGATCACTTCGATGCCGTCGGGTATGCCGTCGTTGAACAGTGTCGGGCCGAAGTCAGTAATTTCCCGGCCCGTTGTCAGCAGGGCGCCGGGCGCATCGAGGCCACTTGCCGGGTCGAGCAGCCGGGCGTTGATGTAAGCAATGGGTTGTGTATCCGGCATGCGCTCAGTCTTTCGGCGACGGCAGGTTGCGGGCGAGCAGCTCGAGGCAGGCTTGACGCACGGCAACGCCGAATTCCACTTGTTCCAGAATGACACTGCGGGTGATGTCGTCGGCCACCGTACTGTCAATCTCGATGCCGCGGTTCATCGGACCCGGGTGCATGATCATGGCGTCCGATTTGGCGACAGCGAGTTTCTCGTGGTCGAGCCCCCAGAAGCGGAAGTATTCCCGCGTTGACGGCACGAACGAGCCCTGCATGCGCTCCGTCTGCAACCGCAGCATCATGATCACATCACAATTGCGCAGACCCTCCTTCATGTCCGCGTAGACTCGCACGCCCATCTTTTCGATTCCGGTTGGGGTCAGGGTCGGCGGCGCGACCAGGCGTACTTCGGCGCCCATCATCTTCAGTAGGCGGAGGTTCGAGCGGGCGACACGGCTATGCATCACATCGCCGCAAATGGTGACTACCAGGCCGTCTAAGCGGCCCTTGCGGCGGCGAATGGTCAGCGCGTCTAACAGCGCCTGAGTGGGGTGCTCGTGGGCGCCGTCGCCGGCATTGATCACCGCACCCCGCACATGGTGGGTCAGCAAATTGACCGCGCCGGCATTCGGATGGCGCATCACCAGCAGATCAGGATGCATGGCGTTCAGGGTCATCGCCGTATCCACGAGGGTCTCGCCCTTCTTGATGGCCGAGGCGGAAACGGAAATGTTGATGGTATCGGCGCCCATGCGCTTGCCAGCGAGCTCAAAGGAAGTGCGTGTGCGCGTAGAGTTTTCGAAAAACAGCAGCAGCAGCGTGCGCCCGCGCAATGTGTCTGTTTTCTTGTGGGATTGCCGATTGACGGTGATGTAGTGCTCGGAGAGATCGAGGATCGTCGATACGTCGTCCGGGGACAGATCCTCAACGCCGAGAATATGCCGGTGCGAAAATTGAATAGTGTTGGTATCAGGAGCCATCAAAGTCACTTTATATGCGCGCGCCATGCTGCCCTGCAAGCAAGCTGGGGCGGGGCGGCGGAAAACCTTGGAAATGGGCGATCTTTTTGGCCTGGCTCAAGATCGGCTCGAACGTGCAGCATGACAACTTATCTTCGACTCGGGCCTTTACGTAGCCGGCGCTTTCGCGGCATGGTCCGGCAGCAATGACCGACACATCAACATCTCGTGGCGGTGGCGTTGGGCTTTTTCAAGTTCATGCCCTGACGCTCCTCGCCAATTTTCTGGTTTCCTCATCGTTTCCGGTGGGCAAAGCCATCACACACGGGTTTGAACCTGGCGTGCTGATGCTGCTGCGCTTTGTTCTTGCGGCGCTTCTCATGGGTGTATTTGTCGCCTGGCGCTATGGATTGGTTTGGCCGGGTTGGCGTAGCATCGGCCGTTACGCCATCGTTGGTGCCATGCCGGTCGGCTTCTTCTGGTGCATGTTTGAAGCGCTGCGCCATACCAGCGCGCTCAACACTAGTGCATTTTTCACGACCGTTCCCGGAATCACTGCGATTGTTGCCGCCGTCTTTATCGGTGAACGCCTTGGCTGGCATCGGCTCGTAGCGCTCTTTGTCGGTATGACCGGCGCACTTTGGGTTGTCTTTCGCGGGGACCCGGAGCGCCTCATCGCCTTTGATCTCAATTATGGCGATATTCTTTTTCTCTGCGGGTGCCTGTTTTTTGGCGTCTATGGCGTGCTTGTCAAACATTTGCACCGGGGTGAACCAACAGCCGTCATGACCTTTTGGGTGCTGGTGATCGCTGCCGTACTGTACCTCGCAATTGCCGCGAAGGACCTGGGAGCGGCGGACTGGGGCGCTGCCGGTATCGAGGTATACGGTGGCATCGCATATCTCGCGCTGGTCACCACCGTCATCACCTTTTTTCTGTTCCAGTATGCGACGCCTCGCATCGGGCCAACGCGGGTGCAGGCGTACAGCTATTTCATTCCGGGATTCGTGTTGCTGACCCAATGGGCGCTCGGTAATGGCTTTCCGCCGCTAATGACGCTGCCAGGCATCGGGCTCGTGCTGGTCGCAAGCTATTTCGTGCAAAGAGGCACCGGGCGTCCCAAAGACGCATGAGCCTGTCGAGCGGTACACCTTCCGGCGCGGAGAATACATTGTCAGGGCGGGAGCGCGCCTCAGCTCACGGGCTGGCCATCTTCGCCATGGTGTTGATCGCGACCACGTTTCCCATCGGCGACGTGATTGCCGGCACCGGCGATACCGCAGTGCTCATGTTCATTCGCTTTGCGATGGCATCAATCATGTTTGCCCCAATCGTTGCCTGGCGCCATGGCCTGACCTGGCCGGGCTGGCGTGCCATGGCGCGCTACAGCGTTGTTTCTGGCACAGCGGCGATTTTCTTCTGGACCATGCTGGAATCGTTGAAAACGACGGACAGTCTTAATTCCAGCGCCATTTCAACGACGATACCTGTGTTCACCGCCATTTTTGCGGCGCTGCTGGTGCGCGAGCGCATGGGACGGATGCGTTTGGCTGCGCTGGGCCTTGGCCTGCTCGGCGCGTTGTGGATCATTTTTCGCGGTGATCCAGAGCGCCTGATTGCGTTGCAACTGAACTATGGCGATGTTCTGTTTTTTCCGGGGTGCATTGCCATGGGCCTGTATGCGGGCTTGATCCGCAAGATGCATCGTGGCGAGCCGGTAATGGTCATGAGCTTCTGGTTCACGGTGTTGACCGCCTTCTGGCTGCTGGTGATTGCCAATACCAAAATCGCTTCTATCGACTGGGCAATGGTTGACGGGTCCGTTCTGGGCAGCCTGGCCTGGCTCGCAATCGGCCCCAGTGTCATTACTTTCTTCCTTGTTCAGCAGACGACCCTCAAGATTGGCGCAACGCGGGTGCAGGCATACACGTATCTGATCCCGGCAATTGTATTGCTGATGGACTGGGCCATCGGGCGCGGGCTGCCAACGCTCATGACCCTGCCGGGCATTGCAATCGTTGTTGGCGCCAGTCTGCTGATCCAGCGCGGCTCGATCTATGAGGGAAGTCGCACGTTCGCAAGGTGATCAAGGGCGCCTTGCAGGATGAACGTTGCCGCGAGCTTGTCCACAACTTCGCCGCGCCGTTTGCGGGTCATGTCGGCTTCAAGCAGGGTTCGTTCCACGGCCACCGTTGACAGCCGCTCATCCCACATTGCGATCGGTTGATCGATAATGCCCGACAGATTAATGGCGAAATCGCGGGCGGACTGCGCAGCCGGCCCAACGCTGCCATCCATGTTGAGCGGTAGGCCAATGACAAGGGCGCCTATGCCTTCTGTGCCAATGATGTCCTTCAGCTCATTCGCGTTTGCCGTAAACTTTGCGCGCTTGAGGGTTTTAAAGGGGCTGGCAATCGACCGCCCGACGTCCGACAACGCCAGCCCGATCGTCTTTGAGCCCAGATCAAGCCCCAGAATCCGGAGCTCGCCGGTGATCTCGTCACCAATTTCCGCCATGTTGCGGATAGCCATGCCGGATGATACTTTCGCCGCCGCCGGATCAGGCCAAATTTCGAGCCGGATCGGGCTGTGTTTTTCATGACAATTACCGGGCGAAACTGACACATGCCAATTGATCATGGCAATTGATAAAGCCACCGTCCTGCGGATCGCCGGCCTGGCGCATATTGAGGTTGAAGAAAGTGCGCTTGAAGGCATGGCTGAGGAGCTGAACGGCATCCTCGCGTGGATCGAGCAGCTCAACGAGGTCGATACCGACGGTGTGGAGCCGATGTCCAGCGTGGTCGATATGACGCTGCCGCAGCGCGACGACGAGGCTAACGACGTGGCAACGCGTGATGACTTGTTGGCTAATGCGCCGGAGACTGAAGGGGGCTTCTTTGTCGTGCCCAAGGTGGTGGAATGAGCAATCTTACCGATCTCACCATTGCTAGGGCACAGGCCGGTCTTGCGCAGGGCGATTTCTCTGCGCGCGAGCTGACGGACGCTTACGCCACAGCGGTAGAAGCCGGGCGCGAACTCAACAGTTTTGTCGCCGAAACGCTGGATGCTGCCCGTGACCAGGCCGACGCCTCTGATAGACGCCTGAAGGATGGCGAGGCGGGTTTGCTGGAAGGCGTGCCGCTTGCCATCAAGGATTTGTTCTGCACCAAGGGCGTCCATTCGGCAGCGTGTTCGCACATTCTGAACGGCTTCAAGCCACCTTATGAATCGAGCGTAACAGCCAACCTCTGGCAGGCTGGCGCGGTGATGCTCGGCAAGGCCAATATGGATGAGTTCGCCATGGGCTCATCAAACATGACCAGCTATTACGGTGCCGTGGTTAACCCGTGGCGGCGCGAGGGCGACAGCCGACCATTGGTGCCGGGGGGAAGCTCCGGTGGCTCAGCGGCGGCAGTCGCTGCGCATATGGCGGTGGCCGCGACAGGCACCGATACCGGTGGTTCAATTCGTCAGCCGGCAGCCTTTTGTGGCGTCGTCGGCATGAAGCCGACGTATGGCCGCTGCTCGCGCTGGGGAATTATCGCCTTTGCGTCATCGCTGGATCAAGCAGGCCCGATCACCCGCACCGTGGAAGACTCGGCCATCATGCTGCGCGCCATGTCAGGCTACGATGCGAAGGATTCCACGTCGGTCAACACGCCTGTGCCGAATTACGCGGCGGCTCTGGGCGGTGGCGTCAAGGGATTGCGGGTTGGTGTGCCGGCCGAGTATCGGCTGGATAACATGCCGGCCGAAATCGAGGTGCTCTGGCAAAAAGGGATCGACTGGTTCCGCGACGGTGGGGCCGAGATCGTCGATATTTCGCTGCCGCATACGAAATATGCTCTGCCCACTTATTATATTGTCGCGCCGGCTGAGGCCTCGTCCAACCTGGCGCGCTACGACGGTATTCGATTTGGCCTGCGGGAGCCTGGTGCGGATCTAAGAGAGACTTACTGCAAAAGCCGTGCCGAGGGGTTTGGCGCGGAGGTACGCCAGCGCATTCTCATCGGCACCTATGTGCTTTCGGCCGGTTATTACGATGCCTATTACCTCAAGGCGCAGCGGGTTCGTGCGCGCATCGCCGAAGATTTTTCGAAAGCCTATGAGAAGGTTGATGTGATCCTCACGCCGACCGCGCCATCAGCTGCATTTGCCGCCGGCGAAAAGATGGACGATCCCATCGCCATGTATCTGAACGACGTCTTTACCGTGCCGGCCAGCCTGGCCGGTCTGCCGGCGATCTCGGTTCCGGCGGGCCTGGACGATGGCGGCCTGCCGCTCGGATTACAGCTTATCGGTAAGCCGTTTGATGAAGAGACGGTGCTGCGCGCCGGTGGATTTATGGAGGACGCGGCGAACTTCATGGCGCAGCCCCAGTGGCTGACCGAAGGAGCGGCGTCATGAGCGGGATCATTCACGGAGAGACCGGTGATTTCGAGATGGTCATCGGGCTTGAGGTGCACGCTCAAGTCGCCTCACGGGCCAAGCTGTTCTCGGGTGCGCCGACCGAATTTGGCGCGGAGCCCAATACGCAAGTGAGCCTGGTCGATGCCGGTATGCCCGGCATGTTGCCGGTGATCAACAAGGTGTGTGTCGAGCAAGCGGTGCGCACTGGCCTTGCACTCAATTCGAAAATTAATCTGCGGTCCATTTTTGATCGCAAGAACTATTTCTATCCGGATCTGCCTTGCGGCTATCAGATTTCGCAGTATCTCAATCCCGTGGTTGGCGAGGGTGAAATCGAGATTGACCTGGCTGATGGTTCCAGCCGGACCATTGGGATCGAGCGACTGCATCTTGAGATTGACGCCGGCAAGAGCGTCCATGACATTCGCCCCGACGCGACCCATGTGGATCTCAATCGCTCGGGCATTGCGTTGATGGAGATCGTCTCGAAGCCTGACATGTTTACGCCGGAAGAAGCGGGCGCTTATGTGCGGAAAATTCGTGCCATCGTGCGCTACGTCGGCAGTTGCGACGGCAACATGGACCAAGGCTCATTGCGATGCGATGTCAACGTGTCCGTGCGCCGGGCCGGCGAGCCGTTGGGCACCCGCTGCGAGATTAAGAATGTGAATTCAGTTCGCTTTGTCATGCGGGCGATTGAGTACGAAGCCGCGCGCCAGGTTGAGGTGATCGAGGACGGCGGCACGATTGATCAGGAGACCCGCCTGTTTGATTCGGCGCGGGGTGAAACCCGCTCCATGCGCTCGAAGGAAGAGGCGCATGACTATCGTTATTTCCCGGACCCTGACCTGTTGCCTCTTGAATTTGAGCAAAGCTGGGTGGATGAACTCGCGGCGTCGTTGCCGGAACTACCGGACGCTCGCAAGGCGCGTTTCATGGCGGATTTTGGGCTTAAGCCCTATGACGCCGGCGTGCTGGTTGGCGATCAGGATTTTGCCGGATTTTTCGAGGCCGTGGCCGACGGGCGTGATGGCAAACTGGCGGCCAACTGGGTAACCGGTGAATTGTTCGGTGCGCTCAACAAGGTGGGCAAGAGCATCACGGAATCGCCGGTCACCGCCGCGCAGGTCGGCACATTGATTGACCGGGTTAGCGACGGCACCCTGTCTGTTCGACTGGCCAAGGAAGTCTTTGAGTTCATGTTCGAGTCTGGCCGCGATGCTGACGACCTCATTGAGGAAAAGGGCCTCAAGCAGGTCACTGATAGCGGCGCTATCGAGGCGGTGATCGATCAGGTGATGACGGACAACCCGGAAAAGGTCGAGGAGTACCGCGCCGGGCGCGACAAGCTGATGGGATGGTTTGTTGGCCAGGTGATGAAAGCGAGCCAGGGCAAGGCAAACCCGGCGGCCGTCAACAAGGCACTCAGCGAAAAGTTGAAGGGCTAGACCAGTCCGCCAAGGTGCCCTGTCTTTACATAGATAAGGCAGGCTTCGTCGGTCCAAACACTATGGCCTGAGCCCGGTGGCATGCGGAACCACGTGCCGGCCGGGCAGCGCCCATGCTCGTCCGTCACCGACCCTTCGAGAATAAACCCTTCCTCGCCAGCCGGGTGATCGTGTTGCGGCACTTTGCAGCCTGGCGCAAAGCGGAACAGAGCGGATGCGTCCGGATGGCCGGGGTCATCCGACAGTGCAAGTCTGGTCAGGCCATCGACGCCGGTCTCGGTAAATGGCAGCGATGTTGTGTTTATGGCGACGGGCGTGCGGTCGGTTCCCGGCCCTTGGCGCAATTTTACGAACAGCGTGCACCCCTCATCCGACCAGGGACTATGGCGGGAACCGTCAGGGTTAAACAGGTAGGCGCCAGGCCCCCAGTTTCCGGTTTCGTCAGAAAATACACCGTCGAGCACGAAAACTTCCTCGCCTGCCGGGTGGCCATGTTCGGGGAAGCGACAGCCTGCGGCAAAGCGCACGATGGATGTGACCCGTCCGCTTTCCTCCGGGCCGATATGATCCAGCCGTTTGCGATGGATTCCCGCTGAAGGGCTCTCCAGCCAGTCCATGGCGTTGGTATCGATCGCCACGCGCGCACTGAAATCCGCATTCAAGCCGTCTGCCGCTGTCATCGCCGTTGCTTCCGTTGCCTGCGAGCACGTACCCTACCGTGCTGGTCGTAAATCAGGCAAAGAGCCATGTTGGTATGCAGCGCCGAAAGTATCGCCCCGCATCGGAAAGGTATCGTGCTGGTGCTCGGGTATCAGGGCCTGTCGCACATTGACAGGCAAGCAGATTGAGGCTTACCATCCATAAATGAATAGCGTATCCGTATAACGGATATCGCGATTGGAGCGGGAGCCAGTCCGGGTGCCTTTACGAGATTTTGTGGGGCAGGGACATATTGTGAGGCGGAAACCATGTCTTTACGTATAGCCATCGATACCGGCGGCACTTTTACCGACGTTGTTGCCATCGACGACGACACCGGCGACCAGTGGGCGGTGAAAACACCCAGCACGCCATCGGACCCGTCGGTCGGATTGTTGAATGGCCTGCGCAAGGCGGCTGAAACCGCCGGCATGACAGCGGCTGACGTGAGCCAGCTGTTGCATGGCTCGACGACCGCGACCAACGCTGTGCTTGAGCACAAGTTTGAAGGCCTCGGGTTGCTGGTCTCGGAAGGCTTTCGCCATGTGATCGAGATCGCCCGCCAGTCGGTGCCGGATGGTTACGGTAACTCCTTCTTCTGGGTCAAGCCGCCGCGCTTGGTGTCGCTGCATCTGGTGCGCGAAGTGCCGGGACGCTTCAACTTTGAAGGCAATACCGTGCGCGACCTGGACGAGGCTGCGGCGATAGAGGCCGTTGATCAGTTGGTGGCGCGGGGCGTCAAATGCATTGGCGTCTGCCTGTTGCATTCCTACGCAAACGATGCCCACGAGAAACGCGTTGGCGAGATCATCGC
>JABJCZ010000397.1 GCA_018668475.1 Alphaproteobacteria bacterium
GGCACGCCGACATCCAAGTCGCTGACCTCCTTTACATGCGGATAGTTGGCGTCGCAGTGCATAGAGAATGTGTAGACGTCAGGGTCGTCGGTAAAAAAAGCGGCGGTGCCGTCGCCTTGATGAACATCCAGGTCGATGACCAGCGCCTGGCCGAGGGTGTCGTCGCGCTGCAATAGTCGGATGGCGACGGCGACATCGTTAAACACGCAAAATCCGGCGCCATGGTCCGGATGACCATGATGACTACCGCCGGCGGTATTGCAGGCGATGCCCCGTTCAAGCGCCAGGCGCGCCGTCAGCACTGTGCCGCCAACCGCCGCCCGGGCGCGACGCACAATAGCTTCCGAGCAGGGGAACCCCAGCCGGCGCTCAGCCTTGCGGTCGAGCCGGCCCTCAAGCACGGCATCGATGTAGGCCGCGCCGTGAGCACTCAGCAGTTGTTCACGGCTTACAGGCTCCGGGGTGTGGATTGCCTCGGGTATGACAATGCCTTCGGCCAGCAATGTGTCCTTGATCCGCCCGAATTTCCCAATAGGAAAACGATGGCCCGGCGGGAGCGGCGCCACATAGTCGGGGTGAAAGACGATGGAAAGCGGGGGGGCGGTCAGATCAGCTCCAGCACATTCTCTGGCGGTCGCCCGAGCACAGCTTTTTTGCCTTTGACGACAATGGGTCGCTCAATTAAAGCCGGGTTGTCTGCCATGCCCTTGATCAGGGCGTCGCGCGAGAGGTCAGGATTGTCCAGGCCGGCCTCTTTGTAAGCGGCCTCTTTGCGGCGCATGAGATCCCGCGGCTCCAGGCCTAGCAGCCCGAGTAGCTCGGTGATCTCGTCGGCGTTTGGCGGGGTCTTGAGATATTCGACGATTGTTGGCTCCACGCCTTTTCCACGGAGGAGTTCGAGTGTCTGGCGCGATTTGGAGCACCGCGGATTGTGGTAGATCGTGACCGACTTGACCGACATGGGTCTGAATCCTCATCAACGGTTAATGGATGTTGGCGAAAATCTGGCACGGCGGGTCGGTTGCTGTCCAGCGTACGGCCCAAATCGAGCACTTCGCTCACCAATTCGGGACGAAATAGTTGAAATGAAACCATTTTCGGGTTTTTGTGTCGGCGCATATTTTGACCGGGCGGAACTACCGGCCCCCGTAAGGGGTTCCTTTTGCTAATTCTGATGACGCATATGACCCAACCTCGCACAAAACGATTCCCCGACCAGTTGCGCCAATTTCTGGGCGCGTTGAGGCGTGCTGGTACCGCGACGGCGCTGGCATTTGTGTTGCTGGCGAGTGTGGGGGCAGCTGCGGGCATCAGCGCCTTTGCGGCAGAAGAGGATGCCGCCGTATCAGCTGTAGAGAAAGATGACGCGAGCCTGCGGGCACTGGTTTCAACTTTAGAAGATGATGCCGCGCGCGAGCGTCTGATAACGGATATCAACGCGCTATTGGCAGCTGGTGAGGCGACGGGGCGAAGTTCAGACGGTGTCACACCGGGCGCTTCGGGGTTGCAGAAAATTTCCGATGGCATGGAGCGCGCCGGCGACGAAATTCTCAAACTTGCCCAGGGCATCAGCCATCTACCCCAGGCGATCACCTGGATCGTCGACCAGTGGGAGGCGAGCGATAGCCGAAGCGTGTGGGTCGATGTGTTGTGGAAACTGGGAGTCGTGATCGCGGGCGGCTTTATCGCCGGTATCATGTTCCGCTTTGCGCTGCGCAAACCACGCCACCTGCTAGAGGGCGCCAAACGTCCGAAGCCCTGGCTGCGCCCGTTCATGTTGCTCAGTTATAATCTGATGTCGATTGTCCCCGCACTTGGCTTTGCCGGTGCGGGTTATGGCTTGCTGACGGTACTGGACCCGGCAGAGGTGACACGCCTGATCGGCCTGTCGCTGATCAACGCCCATGTAACAGCGGCGGCCATCAAGGCGGCCTCCAGCCAGGGGCTGGCGCCGCATACGCCCAATTTGCGGGTGAGCGGTATCGCCGATGAAACAGCGCACTACTGCAATACATGGTGGCGGCGCCTCGTGAATATCGCCGTTTATGGGTATTTCGTGTGCCAGGCGGCGGTCCTGCTGGGGCTGCCCAAAGCGGGTTATTCGGCTCTGCTGACCATGCTGGGGCTGCTGATCGTCGGGCTACTGATCACGCTGATTTTGCAAAACCGGATCATCTTCGCGACCTGGGTACGCGAGGGCACCCGCGAGCGTCGGTGGAAGGGGTTGTTCGGCCTGCTCGCCCGTATTGCTGATTTCTGGCACGTATTCGCGATTATCTTTGTCATCGCCGGCGGCATGATTACGGCCGTTTCCGGTCTTTCGGGCTTTCTCTTTTTCGGCAAATCGTCGGCAGCGAGCTTCGCGATTATCTGGGCCATGGGCTTCTTGTTGATGACCATTCAAAAGGCCGTCGACAAGGGTTTCACAATCAAGCCCGAGCTGGCTGAGCGGTATCCCGCATTGCAGGAGCGGGTGGGTGCCTATTTGCCAGTGGCCCGTAGCATCCTTCAGGTCGTCGTCATCACGATTGCGGTGATCATGATACTCGAGGCCTGGCACGTTGATGTGCTGACGTGGCTAGCCACCGAGGCTGGCGGCAATGTCATCGGACGGATTGCGGCGATCGCCGTTATCGTTGTGGTGGCATTACTGATCTGGGAAATCGTAAGCGCAGTGATCGAGCGCTACCTCAGGATCGGCGGCGATGTGGAAAGCGAGGGGGGAGTAGAACCCAGTCAGCGCGCTCGCACCTTGCGGCCGTTGGCCCGCCGTGCCGCACGAATTGTGATCTGGATTGTTGCCGGGCTGATGATCCTCGACGAAATCGGTATCGACATAACGCCGATACTGGCTGGCGTCGGGGTGATCGGACTCGCCATTGGCTTTGGCGCGCAGACGTTGGTGAAAGACATCATCACCGGCGCCTTTATCCTCGCAGAAGACAGTTTGGCCGTTGGTGACGTCGTGTCGGTCGGCACGAAATCCGGTGTCGTGGAGACCGTCTCCATCCGCACCATTCGCCTACGCGACGTCCATGGCAGCGTTCATACCGTGCCGTTCAGCGCGATTGATACGGTTACCAACATGACCAAGGATTTTTCCTACTATCTCATCGAGGCCGGGGTCGCGTACCGCGAAAACGTCGATGATGTGATTGAGCTCATGCGCAAAGTCGGTGATGACCTGCAGGCTGATCCCGAATTTGGTCCGAGCCTGCTGGAGCCGATCGAGATGCTTGGGCTTGATCGGTTTGACGACTCTGCGGTGGTCATACGCGCCCGGCTCAAAACGCTGCCGATCAAGCAGTGGGGTATCGGTCGTGAGTATAATCGGCGGCTGAAAGCGGCTTTCGACGCGGCCGGAATCGAAATGCCGTTCCCGCATCAGACCATCTATTTTGGCGAGGACAAGCAAGGCGAGGCCCCGGCAGCGCCGGTTCGCCTGACGGCACCTGAGCCGGACAAGGGCAGTACCTGAACTCGTAATCCGGATAGCATCAGTTAGAAACCCTTGTCGGTCCGTCCTGCAACGGTCTTGCCGCCTTCATCCGGCTTCATTATTGTGCGCCGCGCTGCAGGCGGCACCACCGGGTGCCCAGGCATCTGACCACGACATACGGGATTATTGGCATGCAGACTGTGCGCACCATGGGCGCGGTCAACTGGCTTGGCCTTCGCACGCTATACACAAAAGAGTGTCGGCGATTTATCAAAGTTGGGCTGCAGACCGTGCTTGCGCCGACCATTACGGCAATGCTGTTTCTGGCGATTTTTGCGCTGGCCATCGGCAAGGACGTGACCCTCGTCAGTGATGTGTCCTTTCTGACCTTTATGGGCCCTGGCCTCGTGATGATGACCATCATGCAGAACTCGTTTTCCAACACGTCGTCGTCGCTGATGATCTCGAAAATTCAGGGCAACGTGGTGGATATCCTCATGCCGCCTCTGAGCGCCACCGAACTGTTGCTGGGGATAGCTGGCGGCGGCATCACGCGCGGTCTGGTGTGTGGTCTGGTGCTCTCGCTGGTTATGCTGCCGTTCGTCGACCTGCAGGTGCATCACCTGCTGGTACTCGTCTTTTATTCGGTCATGGGCTCGTTGCTACTCTCGCTGGCGGGCATCATCACGGCAGTCTGGGCGGAAAAATTCGACCAGCTCGCGGCGGTGACAAACTTCCTGATTACACCGCTCGCGTTTTTGTCGGGCACGTTCTACTCAATTGATCGTCTGCCCGAGCCGTTTTATTCGGCAAGCCAGTTCAACCCGTTCTTTTACCTGATTGACGGGTTTCGCTATGGCTTTATCGGCCGCTCTGACGGGTCCCTGGTGATTGGCGCCATCGTGGTCATCGGGATCAATCTGCTGCTCGGTCTGATCGCGCATCGTATATTGCAGCGCGGCTGGCGGCTGAAAGCCTGACAAGCCCAGTCATTTTGCGTGCCTTTACGTTGACTTCAGCGCGCCTGATCGGGATATTCACCGTTTTTTCGCGCCGCAGCCCGTGGCGCCGGAGAAGTAATTATGTCTTCCAGTTTGATGAGCAACTACGGACGCATCGATATCACGTTCGAGCGGGGCGAGGGGCCGTACCTCTATACCGCCGAGGGTGAGCGGTATCTCGATTTTGTCAGTGGCATTGGCGTGACCAGCCTCGGCCATTCGCACCCCGCACTGATTGCGGCGGTCAACGAGCAGGCCGAAAAGCTCTGGCACGTGTCCAACCTCTATAACATCACGCCGCAGGAGGAACTCGCGGACAGGCTGTGCGCCACCTCTTTTGCCGACCGGGCGTTGTTCTGTAATTCCGGCGCTGAGGCCGTCGAGGCGTGCCTCAAGCTCGCTCGAATCTATCATGACACCACCGGCAATCCGGATCGGTGGAAGGTCGTTACCTTTCGCAATGCGTTTCATGGCCGCACGCTGGCGACCATCGCCGCAGCCGGGCAGCCCAAACATCTGAAGGGTTTTGAGCCTGAAGTTCGGGGCTTCGAGCATGTTGATTTTGGCGATCTGGACGGGGCCCGCGCAGCTATAGACGTCGAGACGGCAGCAATTCTGGTCGAGCCTGTGCAGGGCGAGGGCGGAATTCACATTGCGAGCAACGGGTTCATGCAAGGGTTGCGCGCACTTTGTGACGAGCACGGAATTTTGCTGATCCTCGATGAAGTTCAGTGCGGTATGGGGCGTACAGGCACCATGTGGGGATACGAGGAATCCGGCATTACGCCCGACATCATGGCGGTCGCCAAGGCTTTGGGTGGTGGCTTCCCGATTGGCGCGTGCCTGGCAACTGAACAGGTGTCTGCCGCCTTTTCACCAGGCACTCATGGCTCGACTTTCGGCGGCAATCCGTTGGCGACGGCGGTTGCCAATGCAGTAATGGAAGAGATGCAGGCGCCAGGGTTTCTGGAGCATGTCGAGAAAATGGGCGCGTTGTTGATGCAGCGGATTGAAGGCATGCTTGGCAACAAACGCGTGTTTGAGAGCGTGCGCGGCAAGGGCCTGATGATCGGTGTGCAATGTGTTCCACCGGCGTTGGAAGTTATGGCCGAGCTGCGTAAGCAGGGCTTGCTTACGGTGATCGCTGAGGGCAATGCACTTCGGCTGTTGCCGCCGCTCAATATTGGCGAAGCAGAAATTGATGAAGCCTGCGCTGCCTTTGAGCGCGCGATTGAAGGGCTCGAGACGTGAGTAAGGTGCGGCATTTTCTGGGGCTCGACGCTTTTGAACCGGATGAGCTGCGGCGCATAGTAGATGGCGCGTCGGCACTTAAGCGGGCCGGACGGTCGGCAGCCCGGCCGCTGGTTGGGCAGACACTTGCCATGATTTTTGAACAACCATCAACGCGCACGCGCATTTCATTTGATGTCGCGATGACACAGCTTGGTGGCCGGGCAATCCCACTGGCGCCGCATGAAATGCAGCTCGGCCGCGGTGAGACGATCAGTGATACGGCGCGGGTCATATCCCGCTATGTGGATGCCATTGTGCTGCGCACTGACAGCCATGACGCGCTGGAAAATCTTGCGGCGGCGGCTAACGTGCCAGTGATCAACGGGCTAACGGATCGTACTCACCCCTGCCAGCTACTGGCCGACATGCTGACCTTTGAAGAGCATCGTGGCGCCATTGCCGGGCGTACCATTGCCTGGCTCGGGGACGGTAACAATATGGCCGCAACCTGGATTCAGGCGGCGGCTCAGTTCGGCTTTGAACTGCGAATTGGCTGTCCGCCGGAACTTGCACCTGATGCCGAAGTCGTGGCTTGGGCGCAGGCACGGGGTGCCCACATTGTTGTTACAGATGATGCCGCGGCGGCGCTCGCTGATGCTGACTGCGTGGTCACCGACACGTGGGTGTCCCTGGCCGATGACTCAGATAAGAACGTTGATCACCTCCGCCCCTACCAGGTCAACGAGGCCGCCATGGCGCGCGCCGCACCGGACGCTATCTTCATGCACTGCCTGCCAGCCAAGCGCGGTCAGGAAGTGACGGATGGTGTCATGGAGGCACCATTCTCGGTGGTGTTTGATGAGGCGGAAAATCGACTGCACGCGCAAAAGGGAATTCTGCTCTGGTGCATGGCGCCTGACGCTCTAGGTCGATGACGGAGATTGTCAGCGATGATCTCGTCCTGCCCTTCCGGTTGGGGCGGGCGGCGACGCGGGGCCGGTTGGTGCGGCTTGGCCCGGCGGTGGACCGGGTGCTCGCACAGCATGACTATCCGGACCCTGTCTCTCAGTTGCTGGGCGAACTGCTGGCGCTTGGCGCCGTACTGTCCACGACCCTGAAGTATGACGGGTTCTTTACGCTGCAGACCCGCTCGGAAGGTGCTGTCCGGCTGATGGTCGCGGATATCACCAGCGGCGGTGAGATGCGCGGCTATGCCAACATTGATGCCGACGCATACGCCGAGGTTGTGGCGCAGGCCGGCGGTGAGGTGCCCTCCGTGCCGCGCCTGCTGGGCGGCGGTCACCTCGCCTTTACGGTGGATCAGGGACCCGATACAGAGCGCTATCAGGGCATCGTCGCGCTTGAGGGGGAATCGCTGGCCGCTTGCGCGCACAACTATTTTCAACAGTCCGAACAGATCGACACCGGGATCGTACTCGCCTGTGATCAGGTCGGAGACAACTGGCGCGCGGGCGCACTGATGTTACAGCGCATGCCCACCGACGGCGGCACCACCGATGATGAGGACGAATTCGGCGCGGTGACGGATATGCCGGGTGATACCGACGGGGAAGACGAGGACTGGCATCGCGCCATGATTCTGATGAGCAGCGTCACCCCGGCTGAGATGCTTGACCCCACATTGCCGGCGGCTGATCTTGCGTATCGGCTTTTTCATGAGGAGCACGTGCGAGGCTACTCGGCGCGCGAGATGCGCTTCGGCTGCCGGTGCAGCCGTTCGCGCATCACGCGAACCCTGCAGGGTCTGCCTCAAGCCGAAGTACGCGACATGCTGGAAGATGGTAAAATTGAAGTCACGTGCCAATTTTGCAACTCATCAGAGACATTTGATGAACAAGCGCTCGACGTGCTGTTCACCGCTTGATAGAACGGCCTCGTTGCCTGAAGATACGCTCTGTCGCGTGTATACTCTGCGGCAAGAAAATCTTGGGAGACTCAACCGAATGCAGGTTTGGAAGCGATCATTGACCGCAGGCGTAATGTGCGTCCTGGTCCTGCTCGTTGTCGCTTGCACAACGACTGTATCCCGGCCTGTTTTTGACGAAATGGCGTTTGGCCATTTGCCGGCACTGCAATTCAAGGTAGGCCGGGTCGAAGTGGTTGACGAATATCGCTCGCCCCTGATTGACCCCAATGTCGAGCATACTTTTCCGACTCCGCCGGCGGTGGCCATCAGGCGATGGATTGCCGATCGGGTGCAGACCAGCGGCTCCTCCGATATTTTGCGGATCACTATCCGTGATGCGAGTGCCGTGCGGGTTGAGCTGGATACCAATCAGGACCTGGAAGCGTGGTTTACCACAGAGCAGTCTGAAAGGATCGACGCCCGGGTTGATGTTCAGTTCCAGATTATTGGCGACGATGGCGTGGCCGGCTCATACGCTGCCGCTGAGGCGGCTCGCTCCCGCACATTACCGGAGGGGGCGACGCTCAACGAGCGGGACCAGATTCACTTTGATCTGATTTCGGCACTGATCAACGACTTCAATGCGAGTATGGAGCAAGCGGTGCGCCAGTATCTGGCGGATTACTTGCGCTAGCGTGTGCCTTGCGCGGGGCCGTCAGGCTATGCAGACATTTTTCAGCCGACCCATGAATCCGATGCAGGATTCGATCTGGCTAATCTCAATAAATTCATCCGGTTTGTGTGCCTGGGCAATGTCTCCGGGCCCGCAAATTACGGTCGGCACACCCGCGCTCTGAAACTGCCCGGCTTCGGTGCCATATGCGACCACTTCAGTCGCGTTGCGCTGAGCCAGTTTGAGCACTAGTTCTTCAGCGGGTGAGCCATTCTCCGGCACGAGACCTGGCACCATCGCTCGCACTTCGGTTTCAACGCCGGTGTCGGGGTCAACCTTGTGCATCGCGGGCAGAATTTCATTTGCGATCAACGTGTCGTAGCGATTTTTGATCTCGTCAGGGTCCTCGCCTGGCAGCAGGCGGTATTCCCAAGTGAAGGTGCATTCGCGAGGCACAATGTTTTGCGCCGTGCCGCCCTGGACCGTACCGACATGCACCGTGGTGTAGCCCGGGGTGAAGCCGCTGTCGGGCTGGTTCCGTTCATCACGCATCTCGATGGCGATATCCGCCAGAAAACTGATGATACGGGCCGCATATTGCACGGCGTTAACGCCCTGGTCGATCCGGCTCGAATGCTGTTCCAGCCCGGTGACCGTCGTGTGGAAGCTGTAGACGCCTTTGTGCGCATTGACGACGCACATGTTTGTGGGTTCGCCGACGATGACGATCTGCGGCATGGCGGCCAGATCACCCATTCGTTCGATCATGAGCGGCGCACCCAGGCAACCAACCTCTTCGTCATAGGACAACGCAAAATGAATCGGGATAGCCAGCGGCTGCGCCATGAAGTCCGGCACCAGCGCCAGACCAATGGCGAAAAAGCTCTTCATGTCAGCGGTTCCGCGGCCATATAGCCGACCCCGTTTCTCGACCATCTCGAAAGGATCAGTTTCCCACGTCTGCCCGTCGACCGGCACAACATCGGTATGGCCCGAAAGCACAATACCCGGCACATCGGTCGGCCCGAGCGTGGCATAGAGATTTGCCTTCTTGCCGCTAGGGTCGGGGATCAGAGTTGAGGGCACGCCGTGGCCGGACAGGTAATCGGCCACGAAGTTGATCAGAGCGAGGTTGGAATCGCGGCTTGTCGTATCAAACGAGATAAGTTTTCTGATCATCTCGATCGGCGTATAAACCTCACCCGTCATGGGCCTCTCCTTTAATGCAACCGGCGTCACACTTATATGATGGTTTGCGGGGCCGCGGATTGTGGCCGAGCCTTGGCGACCTGACAAGGTTGGCGCGTGGACAACGGGCCGGTTGACATGCCGTGGTCGGCAACTAGCGTGCGACATGACTTGACAGTAGATGGAATGGATGGTGGCGGGTGATACGGAATCGTAAATGGCTCAAATGGGGCGCGCCGGTTGTTGTGCTGGGTATCGCGGTTCTGATTGCCGGCGTTCTCCAGGCAACCAAGCCCCGGCTAGAGCCGCGCGCGCCGGCTGAACGGCAATGGATGGTCGAAGTGGTCGATGTCGTGATCGCCGATCAGCGGCCCGAGCTGCGGGCCTTCGGCGAGGTCGTGGCAGAGCGCGATGCCGAAATGCGGGCCCTGGTCGCCGGACAAGTGGTCGAGGTGGGCCCCGCGTTCAATGATGGAGGTGTAGTGCGGCAGGGCGAATTGTTGGTCCGCATTGACCCGTTTGAGTATGAAGCCCGGCTCGATGAGGCTCAGGCGAACTTAGCCGAGGCGAATGCCCTGCTCACTGAATATGAGGCCATGCTGCGGTCGGAGCAGAGTACGGCGACCCAGAATCAGGTTCAGTTTGATCTGGCGCAACGCGAGCTCGACCGCCGGGAAACCCTGTTTCGCGAGCAGATCGTGTCCGAAAAACATGTCGATGACGGCGCAATGGCTGCAAGCGAACGGGCCCGCGCCTATACCCAGGCCGAAGAGAACGCCGCAGCCTATGCAGCCCGAGCCGAGCGCCAGCTGGCGGTAATTAAGCAGGCTGAGGTGGCTGTGAAGCGCGCCCGGCGCGACCTTGACCACACGCGCCTCGTGGCGCCGTTCGATGGCTATCTGACTGGCACGTCGGCCGCAATCGGAAAGCGGTTGACAGTCAATGACCGTATTGCCCGCTTGCTCGACTTGGATCGTCTGGAAGTGCGGTTTCATCTTTCGGATAGTGAATTTGGCAGGTTGGCGGGCGGCAAGTCCGGCGAAAATGGCATGGCCGGGCGGGACGCCTATGTGCTCTGGCGCGTCGGCGAGCGCGATCTGGTCTATCCCGCCATGATCGACCGGATCGGTGGTGAGATTGACGCCGCAAGTGGCGGTATACGGGCCTACGCGTCTGTTGCCAGCGGGGCGGATGGTGTGCCGCTGCGACCCGGTGCATTTGTCGAGGTGGTGCTGGCTGACCAACTTCTGAAAGGAGCGGTGGTCTTGCCTGAAAGTGCCCTGCACCAGGGGCACACCGTCTATGTGGAAAACGGCGGGCGGCTTGAAGCGCGGGCGGTCAAAATGCTGTTGCGCGCCGGGGCGGAGATTTTTGTGCGAGGTGATTTGGCGACGGCTGAGCGGGTGGTTGTAACCCGTTTCGCTGAAATCGGGCCGGGCCTTATGGTTCGCACCGAGTGAGACCGAAGAGATGAAACGCGATCTGCTTGGCCTGTTCGTTCGCCATCGCACAGCGGCGAACCTACTGATGATATTTATGATCATCATCGGCATCGTTGCCCTCGGCCGATTGAATACTCAGTTTTTCCCGAGCTTCAGTGTTGACTGGGTCACCGTTACGGTGGATTGGCCAGGTGCCTCGGCAGAGGATGTGGACGCCAACATTGTCGGTGTTATCGAGCCCGAGTTGCGCTTTATTGACAGCGTCAAGCGGGTCGTATCGAAATCGGCTGAAGGGTTCGGCATTTTGTCCGTCGAGTTTGAGGCCGGCGCCGATCTGCAGACCGGGCTTTCCAACGTCGAAACGGCGGTTACCAGTATTACGACGCTGCCGGAGGATAGCGACCGGCCCACTGTAACGCGCATATACAGCTATGAGACCATCGCGCGGCTAGTGGTTTCCGGCCCCTTTTCGGAAAGCTCGCTCAAGGCCGTCGCCAAGGGTTTGCGGGAGGGCCTGCTGGCAACCGGTATCGACAAAGTTGATCTCTTCGGAGCCCGTGACGAGGAAATTTGGGTAGAGGCGTCGGCCGCGACCTTGCGCCAGCTCGATCTCACGCCGGGCGAGATATCCGACCTGATTGCCCGGTCCTCCATCGATCTGCCGTCAGGCATTGTGCCCGGTGCCAGTGAGAAGCAGATCCGCAGCCTTGGTCTGGCGCGAACGGTTGAATCTATCGGTGAAATCGAAATTCGGGCACTTCCGGGCGGGCAACGCACGGTTCTGCGCGATATTGCGCGCATCACGGATGCGTTTGACGAAAATGACGCCGAGGCCGTGCGTCTTGGGCAGCATGCGGTTGAATTGCATGTACGTCGGGCACTGGGTTCGGATGCGCTGGAGCAATCGGCGCTGCTGGATACATTTATGGAAGAGGTTCGCCCGACCCTGGCGCCGAGCATTCGGCTTGAACGCTACGGCGATGCGGCGGCGATGATTGAGGATCGCATCAATTTATTGCTGCGCAATGGTGCCAGCGGATTGGTGCTGGTGGTAGCTGTGCTGTTCATTTTTCTATCAGGGCGCGTCGCCTTCTGGGTGGCTGTCAGCATACCGGTTACGTTGTTTGCGACATTGGGGATCATGTTGCTGCTTGGCCAAAGTATCAACATGGTGAGCCTTTTTGCCATCATCATGGCGCTGGGGATCATTGTTGATGATTCCATCGTGGTTGCTGAACACGCTGTAACACGTCGAGGTATGGGCGATGACCCGACCACGGCTGCCGAAACCGGCGCCAAACGTATGTTGGCGCCGGTGCTTGCGGCCTCGTTAACGACCATTGCAGCCTTTGTCCCGCTGCTGCTGATATCCGACATCATGGGGCAAATCATCGCGGCCATCCCAATGGTGATCATCGCCATCATTTTGGCCAGTCTGGTGGAGTGCTTTTTTATTCTGCCGGGCCATTTGCGCGGGGCGTTGAAAAGTGATCCGGCTGCTGAGAACCGATTTGCCCGCTGGTTCAATCCCCGTTTCGAGGCTTTTCGGGATGGCCTTTTTGACCGCCTGGTGCGGGGCTGTCTGCGGTGGCGCTATCTGACTTTGAGCGTTGGCGTCGGTTTGATCATTCTCGTCTTCGGGCTGATGGCGGGCGGCCGTCTGGATTTTGTATTTTTCCCATCGCCTGAATCTGACACCGTTTACGCCAATGTTGTGTTTGCAGAAGGCACCGAGCGCGCCCAAACCCGCGAGATGGTGCAGGAGCTTGAACGCGCCCTGGCCAAAGCTGAAGCTCAGCTGACAAACGGCGAAGGCGGGCTGGTGGCGATGAGCCTTGCTCAAATTGGTGTGCCTGTCGGCCGCTCGGACAGTCTGTTTGCGGGTTCGGGAGACCATGTCGCCGGTGTCCGAGTGGAACTCATTCCGTCGGATACCCGTGACATTCGCACGCCAGTGTTTGTCGAGGCCTGGCGGGCAGCCGTCCGGCAGATGCCAGGCATGGATATTTTTTCGGTGGTTGAGCAACAGTCCGGCCCGCCTGGCCGCGAGATCGATATCCGTGTAACCGGCGATGATTTAAAGGCGCTTAAACGCGCAGCGGATGATGTTGTGGCGCTGCTCCAGCGGTTCCCCGGCGTCAGCGACGTCGAGGACGATCTCCCACATGGCAAGCTCGAGGCCATTATGGAAGTGACTTCACGTGGCCGGGCGCTCGGGTTTACGACGTCCAGCGTTGGCCGGCAGGTTCGAAACGCATTTGAAGGCGCCATAGCAAAACGGTTCGCACGGGGCGATGAGGAGGTCACGGTGCGTGTGCGCTATCCCCGTGAGGCGCTGACAGAAGCCGATCTGCGGCGGCTCTATCTCGTCAGTCCAAACGGCGTTGAGGTACCGCTCGCCGAGGTCGTTGAATTTCGCGAGGCGCGCGGTTTTGCACAGATCAAGCGTGAGGACGGGCTGCGCATGGTTTCCGTTACCGGCGAGATTGACGAAAACATTACGACAACGGATGAAGTGCTGGGGGCAATCCGCGAGGCCGGATTGGCGGAAATTGCCCGGCGCCACAATGTCGATATCGGCTTCAAGGGCAAAGCTGAAGAACAGGCAACGACCCTCGCAGATATGCGGACCGGCGGTATTGTCGGGTTGGCGGCCATCTACCTCATTCTGGCTGCGATATTTTCCAGCTATCTGACACCGGTATTTGTTATGGCGGTCATCCCGTTTGGCATCGTCGGTGCCATCCTCGGTCACCTCGTTTTGGGCTACGACCTCACAATTCTGTCCATGGTCGGGTTGTTGGGTCTCTCCGGCATTGTGGTCAATGATTCCATTATTCTGGTGCGCGCCGTGCAGGACCGTCTGGTCGCCGGCGAAGCGCTGGTAGAGGCGCTGGCCGGCGGTGCACGAGACCGATTGCGGGCCGTCATTCTTACGTCAGTGACCACCATCTTTGGCCTGCTACCGTTGTTGTTTGAGACCAGCCTTCAGGCGCAATTTCTCAAACCTATGGCGGTAAGCATCGTATTCGGGCTGTTGGGCGCAACGTTTATCGTGCTGATTCTTGTGCCAACGTTGCTGGCCATCAAAGGTGATATCGGTGTTTTGTTCCGCAGCAAGCAGGCGCGCCGTGAAGCCGGCGGTGCGGGCGCCGATTGATCAGTCGCGCCAGAAGGCCGGCACCAGCAGGACAAGGGCAGTAAACAGTTCCAGCCGGCCGATCAGCATGGCGAAGGACAAGACCCATTTAGCGGCTTCCGGCAGGGCCTGAAAATTGCCGCTCGGCCCGATGATGTCACCAAGGCCCGGTCCGACATTGGCAATGGCCGTTGCGGCGCCGGAAATACTCGTCACATAATCCAGGCCCATGGCCGACAGCGCCATTGCAACAACGCCAAAGCTCAACACAAACAGAAAGAAAAATCCCATGACCGAAGCCGGTACGCTGTCAGGGATTGGCCGCCGGTTGAACTTGAGCGTGAACACGCCGTGCGGCTGGATGAGTTTGAGCATCTGCACGCGCGCGGTGGCATAGAGCACCTGAATGCGAAATATTTTGATGCCGCCCGTTGTGGCGCCGGTGCAGCCTCCAATAAACATGAGCAGCGTAAAGATCGGCAGGGCGAAAGAGCCCCAGGTGTTGAAGTCAGCTGACGAATAACCGGTGCCGGTCATAACCGAAATGGCATTGAAGGTCGCCATCCGCAGCGCATGACCGGGGGCTTCGCCTCCATCGGACCACAGCCAGCCGGTGAGGGCGAGGACCACGCACAGTGCGATGCCGAGGAACCAGCGAACTTGCGTATCGCGTAGCAGTGCCCGAAATCCGCCGCGCACCGCTTGCAGGTACAGCACAAATGGCAGCGAGCCGAGAATCATGAACACCGTCGCAATGCCCTCGATGCCGGCATTGTCGAAGTGGCCGATGGAGCCGTCGAGCGTCGAGAATCCGCCGGTTGAAATGGTCGTCATCGCATGGCAAATCGACTGAAACGGCGTCATGCCGGCGATCCAGTAGGCGATCCCGTTGACGATGGTGAGGCCGAAATAAACCATGAAGATAGCGCCGGCGAGAGCAGCGGCACGTGGCAGCACCTTCTCGGACTGGTCAGAAGATTCGGTGCGAAACAACTGCATACCACCGACCTGAAGCACCGGCAGAATGGCGATGGCGGTCACAATAATTCCGATGCCGCCCATCCACTGCAGGAGCGAGCGCCACAACAGAATGCCCGGTGGTGCATTGTCGAGGTCCGAGATCACCGTTGAGCCGGTTGTGGTCAACCCGCTCATGGCCTCAAAATAGGCGTCGGCATAACTCAGGCCGAGATCGCCAAAGACGAACGGCAACGCGGCGAATGCGGGAATGATGATCCAGCTGAAGGTTGTCAGCACAAAAGCTTGACGCACGGAAATCCGGGTATCGCTGGTCCGGCTGACCAGTGTCAGGCAGCCCCCCAAAAACAGCGAGAAGACCGCCGCCGCAAGGAAGACCTGCCAGTCCGGATTGCCGGCAATTCGATCGGCAATGGCCGGCACCATCATGGCGAGCGACAACGTTATCAGCAGAATGCCGATGACCAGAAAAACGGGGCGAAAATCCCGGACAGAGCCCATCAGGGGGCCAATTCGTTGTTTCGGGGAAACCTTTGCTCGCTCAGCCTAGCGCGCCTTGAGGAGCACCGCTACCGGCCCGCGAAGCCGCTTTGGGGTGAGCCAATAATATTTAGAAATTCTCTGCGCGTCTTCGGGTCGTCACGAAATTCACCAAACATGGTGCTGGTGGTCATGACGACACCCTCTTTCTGAATGCCGCGTGTGGTCATACAATGGTGTGAGCCCTCAACGACGACACCAACGCCGCGCGGCCGAATCACTTCGTTCAGGGCATCGGCAATTTGCGCCGTCATTTTTTCCTGAATTTGCAGGCGGCGAGAGAAGATTTCGACCACCCGGGCCAGCTTGCTGATGCCAACGACCCGGTTGCGCGGCAGATAGCCGATGTGGACCTGTCCCACGATCGGGGCCATGTGATGCTCGCAATGTGAATTGAAAGTGACGTTGCGGAGCACGACCATCTCGTCGTAGCCATCGGTTTCTTCAAAGGTGCGCTGCAGGATGTCGTAGGGGTCCTGATCGTAGCCGCCAAAATATTCTTCGAAGGCCTTGGTTACGCGGGCCGGGGTGTCCAACACGCCTTCGCGGTCAGCGTTATCACCGGTCCAGCGGATCAGTGTGCGGACGGCGGCTTCTGCCTCTTCGCGCGTGGGGCGATCAGTGCCACTGGCCTTGGATGCCGCAGCAGCGGCCTTCGCATTACTCAACAGAATTCTCCTCAAAATTCAGCGCCTGACGCCCCGCAGGGAGCGCGTCATGCGCAATGGCGGCATGTGTCTACCGTGCAGTGACTGGCAACGCAAGGCATGGCCTTGGCGCGGCGCTGGCGCCCGGTCAGTTGATATGGGTGCGGATGTCGGGGCTGTCCAGCGAGAAAGCCGGAATTTCGACATCAAAACGATCGCCGCCAGCGGCTTCCATTTCGTAGGTCCCGGCCATAATGCCGCTTGGCGTGGTCAGCGGACAACCACTGGTGTATTCGAACATCTCTCCAGGGGCCAGTACAGGCTGTTCACCGACAACGCCGGGCCCGCGCACTTCCTGAATACGGCCAATGCCATCAGTAATCTGCCAGTAGCGATTGATGAGCTGGACGGTCTTTCCGCCCTGATTCTCGATCCGTACATGGTAGGCGAAGACGAAATGCCCCTCGTCGGGCTCAGACTGGTCTTCAAGATAAAAAGGCTCGACCGAGACTTCTATTTTTTGTGTCGTCGCTTGATACATGTTTCCTCAACAGCCCGGGTCTGGCCCGGTGCCAGTCTGAAATATTGGCCCCGTGGTGCGATTTGTCCACCGGGCGGCTTGTTTA
>JABJCZ010000398.1 GCA_018668475.1 Alphaproteobacteria bacterium
AATCAGAATCGCGAGGGCATTGACGAAGCCGGTCATCACCGAGCGCGACACAAATCGCATGACGTATCCAAGCCGCAGCAGGCCGGCTGCGATCTGCAGCAGCCCGGCGAGCACTGTCGTTGCCAATAGATATTCGAGGCCATAGTCGCGAACCAGTGTCACCATCAGCACGGCAGTGGCCGCAGTGGCCGCAGATATCATGCCCGGTCGGCCGCCCGTAAAAGCGACGAGCACGGCAATGGAGAAAGATGCGTAGAGGCCGATTTTCGGGTCGACGCCGGCGATGATTGAAAACGCGATGGCTTCGGGAATCAGGGCGAGGGCGACCACGAGGCCGGCGAGCACATCACTGCGTATGTTGCCAAACCACTGGTCGCGGTAAGCGGCAAGTGAAAACATATGGGTATCCGGACGAAATGAAGGCGCACGAAACGGGCGTTCCGTTTCATGAGTGGAATGTAGCGCCTATCGTTTTTTGCTGCAGCGCAGCATAGATACCCGAAAACCCAGTTGCGTGGCAACGCAATTATCGAGCGGTGGCGCGGGTTGTTTGCGATATATACATACGAGCCTGCGAAAACTGCAAACCGGAGACCGACATCGCCATGCCGCCTAAGAAAAACCCGCTGAACCTCAACAAGCTGCAGCTGCGAACATTGTTCCTGGCGCAATTGCTGGCCGATGATCCGAATTTCGCGCGGCGGGATGAGGCAACGGGCGGCGCCACGCTGCTGCAGGTCCCGCATGCCCATGGCAATCATTTCCACATCGGGCAGTTCACTGTCTCAACAAGAGAAGCGAGCGGGCTGAGTAATCCAGCCGTTTGGACGGCGCTTGGGCGCAAGGGCCTTGCGTACGTTGAGGGGCCAATCGGGATTGCCCTGACCGCTGAGGGCGTGGCATATGACACTGGCTTCGGTGCGCAGGCCTTGGCTACATCGGACCATTAAGGGCGGCGGCTGTCGGCGTGCGCGTAGGGTCATGATTCAGATCAAAGTCGGCAAACGGTCGGCCACTTTATAGTTTCACTTGGCGTAATGGCGCGCTTGATTTCAGGGAGGGAATGAAATGTCCGGAAATGTGGGATCGGAAAAGGTTTTTGAGAACGATGACGTGAAGGTGTGGAATTTTGAGCTCGCGCCAGGCGAGGAGACTCCGATGCATACCCATGAGCACAGCTACATGTGGTACTCGATTACCGGGTCCACGCTGCAAGTCATTGATGAAGACGGGAACGACATTGGCTCTCTTGAAGTGCCGACAGGTGCCGTTTATTCGCTCAAGTTGGAAGATGGCGAGATTGAGGTCCTGTCAGATATCAACAAGGGCGTGCGCGTTCCGGCGACCCACAAGGCCCGCAATGTCGGCTCGACCCCGTATCGCGAGGTTCTCGTTGAATACAAGCGTTAGTAAGTAGCCGCGCGTTCTGGCCTGTTTCCCCGCCTGTTTGGCTGGTCAGTGTCGCCAGAGATGGCCAGCAACGGGAAACCCTATTTATTTTGTAGGAGTTCGCAGGAAAATAGCTTTTGATAGCGAATTGACTAATCCACGCGGCCCAAATAAGGTTTCATGGATATCATATCCGCAAACCGGATACGCAAGGCTCAGGTAATAGAGTCGAGGCCGGTTTGGGCAAAGTCCTGTAAACTGGGGTTTATTAAAGGGAGATCGATCCGCATGTTCACGTCGTTGCGTTACCTTACGGTAGGGGTACTGGTTGCATTTGGCCTGGTTACCGTTGCCAAAGCTGATTCGTTTAAGCTGGAAGGCGATCCGAAGCCGGCATTTCTGTATTTCAATGTGAAAAACGATGGTGGTTGGGTGCAGGCGCTTGATGAAGCCCGCATTCGCGTTGAAGGCGAGCTTGGCATCAGCATTCCGTTTGCCGAGAAGGTTCCGGAGGTCGCCTCCGAGATCAAGCCGGCCGTTGAGCGCTATATCCGGCGTGGCCACAATATCATCCTCGGCAGTGCCTATGGGTATAGCGATACCTTCAAGGAACTCGCTGAAAAGTATCCTAATGTCGCGTTCGTCAACGCCGCTGGCACGACCAACAGCGCAAACCTCCAGTCCTATTATGGCCGCACCTACGAGAGCCAGTATCTCTGCGGCATGGTGGCTGGCGCCATGTCGAAATCCGGCAAGATCGGATTTGTGGCAGCTAACCCGATTGGTCTGGTGAACTGGACGATCAATGCGTACCTGATGGGCGCCCGGCAGATGAATCCGGACGCAACACTGACAGTCGTCTTTACCGGTGCCTGGTATGATCCGGTCAAAGAGCGCGCCGCTGCAACGGCACTGGTCGAGCAGGGCATTGATGTCATCGGGCAGCACGTTGATACGCCGACCCCGCAGGTTGTTGCGCAGGAAAAC
>JABJCZ010000399.1 GCA_018668475.1 Alphaproteobacteria bacterium
CTTGGTCGCGCGCAGGCCGGTCGCACCGAAGCTCTCTGCGAGCTTCACAAAGTCCGGCAGTGAATCCATGTAGCTTTCGGAATAGCGCCCGCCATGAAACAGCTCCTGCCACTGGCGCACCATGCCCATATATTCGTTGTTGAGTATGAACACCTTCACTGGCAGGCCATACTGCATGAGGGTGGAAATCTCCTGGATCTGCATGAGGAATGAGGCCTCACCGGCAACATCAATGACCAGCGCATCCGGGTGTGCCACCTGCACGCCCATTGCTGCTGGAAAACCATAGCCCATGGTGCCAAGGCCGCCTGAGGTCATCCAGCGATTGGGCTCGTCAAAGCGCAGATACTGCGCCGCCCACATCTGATGCTGGCCGACCTCGGTGGTGAAATAGACATCCTTGTCACGGGTCGCTTCATACAGTCGCTGAATGGCGTATTGCGGCTTGATGACATCGCCCGACTGGCGATAGCGCAAGCTGTCTTTCGCCCGCCAGCCCTCAATGGTCTTCCACCAGGCGCCGAGTGCCTTGGCATCGGGCTTGGCGCGGTGACGCTTCCAGCTTTCAAGCATGGCTTTCAAAACACTGCCAGCGTCGCCAATGACAGGAATATCCACGTGGACATTCTTGTTGATAGAGGACGGGTCAATATCGACGTGAATTTTGACTGAACCCTTGGAAAAATCCTCGAGGCGGCCGGTCACCCGGTCATCAAAACGCGCGCCGATGCAGATCATCACATCGCATTCAGCCATGGCCATATTGGCTTCGCAGGTGCCATGCATTCCGAGCATGCCAAGAAACCGCTCGTCGGATGCGGGGAACGCGCCTAGGCCCATGAGGGTATTGGTGATCGGGTAGCCGGTTTCGCGCACCAGCTCGATCAGCGCCTTCGAGGCATCAGGCCCGGCGTTGATGACACCGCCGCCGGTATAAAATACCGGCCGTTTGGCACCCATCATCGCCTGAACGGCGCGCTCAATCGCTTCTGCGTCAGGCTCGATCTGCGGCCGGTAGCTCGGGTGCCCCGTCTCGGGGACGTCATAGGCGCCGGATTCGTAATCGCCTTCCGTCATCACGACGTCTTTCGGCAGATCAATCACCACAGGGCCGGGTCGGCCGGAACTAGCCACGTAAAAGGCTTCATGAATGATGCGCGGTAGGTCATCAACCTTGCGCACCAAATAATTGTGCTTGGTGCAGGGTCGAGTGATGCCAACCGTATCAGCTTCCTGAAATGCATCGTTGCCGATCATGTGCGTCGGCACCTGACCCGTCAGGCACACCACCGGAATACTGTCCATCAAGGCGTCAGTCAGGCCAGTGACCGTATTGGTCGCGCCGGGGCCGGAGGTGACCAGCACAACGCCAACTTTGCCGGTCGAGCGGGCGTAACCTTCGGCTGCGTGAACGGCCGCCTGCTCGTGCCGCACGAGAATATGGCGCACGCGATTCTGCCTGAAAATGGCATCATAAATCGGGAGTACGGCGCCGCCAGGATACCCAAAAATGGTGTCCACGCCGAGATCGATCAATGATTGAACGATCATGTCCGCGCCCAGCATTCTGGTTCCAGGTGCGTCGCTCTTGCCTGCGGCACTCACGATTGTCTTCCTTCCAGCACTGTGGGGCCCGCAACCGACATAGCTTTTTGACAAAGCCTGCCGGCGGACCCTGATATTGACAAAACCCTTGAAGAATCACGGATTTTTCTGCTCCGAAGCTCTAAATCTTTCAAGGGCCGTGCAAATTAGTCTTTTGGCCGAATCGGGTCAACCGGCTTGGGGTGCCCGGGCCGCTTCGAGCACTGCAGCAGCCTCAGCACCAACATCGGTGCCAAATCCCTCCAACTGGATGGCGTCGGGCATCTGATTGCGAAACCAGGTCAACTGGCGCTTGGCATAGCGGCGCGTGGCCACCTGCGCGGCTGCCACGGCTTCATCCAGACTGATCTCACCAGCGACGTGCGACGCAAACTCACGCAGACCGACAGCCTTCATCGCCGGCACGTCAGCGCTGAGCCCGCGCGCCATGAATGCCTCAGCCTCCTCCAGCGCGCCAGTGACGGCCATGGCCTCGACCCGCGCGTTGATGGCGGCATACAGCGCAGCGCGCTCGGGCCAAACCACGAGCTTTATCGCCACCTGCCCATAGCCCTCCGGCGCCTCCGCCTGCATAGCTTGCCAATCGGGCAATGGCTTGCCCGTCGCGGTGACCACTTCATACGCCCGCAGCACACGCTGGGTGTTGGTTGGCGAAAGACGCGCCGCACTTTCGGCATCCAGCGCGGCAAGCCGAGCATGGAAGGCCTGCGGACCAATTTCATCGAACAGCGCCGCGGCGGCGTGGCGCACGGCATCGGGGATATCAGGCACGGGCGCGAGGCCGTCGAGAAGCGCCTTGAAATAGAGACCGGTGCCGCCGGTCAGCAGCGGCAGACGCCCTGCGCCATGGGCTGCATCAATCTCACCTACTGCCAGGTTTCGCCAGCGCCCGGCAGAGCATCGTGTCGCAGGATCTCGCGCACCATACAGCCGGTGCGGCACTTGCGCCTCGGCCGCCGCATCCGGGCGCGCGGTAATGACCCGCAGGCCTTCGTAGATCTGCATGCTGTCGGCATTGATGATGGTGCCCGAAAATTGTGCCGCCAGACTAAGTGCCAGTGCCGACTTGCCGCTGCCAGTTGCCCCGCCGATCAAAACAATCGGCGGGGATGTGGCAGCGTTCAGAACAGACTGTTCGACTGTCATAAGCTCCCGTCAGGCTGCCACGGACGGCAGACCAGCGAGCGCCATGGCCAGCTCGTTTTCGTCATAGGTCTGATCGGTAAGCTTACCGGCGAAATAGTCGGTGTAGGCCTGCATGTCGAAGTGGCCGTGGCCCGAGAGATTGAAGCAAATGGTCTCGGCTTTGCCTTCCGCCTTGCATCGGTTGGCTTCATCTACCGCCGCCTTGATGGCGTGATTGGCCTCCGGCGCCGGCAGAATACCTTCGGCATGAGCAAAGAGCACCCCGGCCTCAAAACACTCGATCTGCTGATAGGCCCGCGCCTCGATCAGGCCGAGATCGTGCACATGGCTCACCAATGGCGCCATGCCGTGGTAACGCAAGCCGCCGGCGTGGAACGGCGGCGGCACAAAGGTCGAGCCCAGCGTATGCATTTTGACCAACGGTGTGAGGTGCGCGGTATCACCAAAATCATAAGCAAACTTTCCCTTGGTCAGGGTCGGGCACGCCGCCGGCTCCACGGCGACGAGGCGGATATCCCGCCCACCCCGCAGCTTCTGACCCAGAAACGGGAACGTGAGCCCCGCAAAATTGGACCCTCCACCGGTGCAGCCGATAATGACATCGGGGTAATCGTCCGCCATGTCGAACTGCTCAATGGCTTCCATTCCAACGATGCTCTGATGCAGCAGCACATGATTGAGCACCGAGCCGAGCGCGTAATTGGTGTCATCATTCTTGGCCGCAATTTCCACCGCTTCGGATATGGCGATACCAAGGCTGCCAGGTGAGTCGGGGTTGTCTGCCAGAATAGCCCGCCCGGACTCCGTCTCTTCCGACGGGCTGGCGACACACCGCGCGCCAAAGCTTTCCATCAGGGCCCGGCGATAGGGCTTCTGATTGAAGCTCACCTTGACCATGTAGACATCAACCTCAAGGCCGAAGAACGCTCCCGCAAACGCCAGCGACGAGCCCCATTGGCCGGCGCCGGTCTCGGTCGAGATCCGCTTGATGCCAGCTTCCTTGTTGTAGAACGCTTGTGCGACGGCCGTGTTGGGTTTGTGACTACCCGCCGGTGATACACCTTCGTATTTGTAGTAGATGCGCGCCGGGGTATCGAGTGCGGCCTCCAGCCGGCGCGCACGATAGAGCGGGCTCGGCCGCCACTGACGATAGATATCGCGCACCGGCTGGGGGATTTCGACCTCACGCTCCTGGGTTACTTCCTGCGCAATGAGGGACATGGGGAATAGTGGCGCCAGATCATCCGGCCCGATGGGCTGGCCCGTGCCGGGATGCAATACCGGCGGCGGCGGTGCCGGCAGATCCGCCATAATGTTGTACCAATTCTTGGGGATATGGGTTTCGTCCAGCGTGTATTTGACCTGACCGCTCATCATGCGTCTCCCGATCTCAAGGGTTCGCGCTCCCGCCCTCCCAAGCGGGTTTGTGGAGTATCTACGCGGAGATCAGTCCAACACAAGCGAAACGAGACCATCCGCCAGCTTCGGCTCAAACCAGGTTGACTTGGGCGGCATCACATCGCCGCCGTCAGCCACCGACATCAGCTCGTCCATCGCCGTCGGGAACAGCGCAAATGCTGCTGCCCAGTCACCTGATGCAACCCGGGCCTCCAGCCCTGCAAGGCCTCGCACGCCGCCAACGAAATCAATCCGGGGGTCAATGCGAGGGTCCATGATGCCAAGAATAGGCTCCAATATCCGGGAACTGAGCACCGCAACGTCGAGCGCCGCTACAGGGTCCGTATCCGCATCAACCGCATCATGCAGGGCCAGTGCATACCATTGGTCGCCCAGATACAGACCGATGTGATGGTGCACCGACGGCTTCGTGGGTTCGGCGGCAAGCTGCACGTGAAATGTCTCTCCAAGGCGCGCCAGGAAGGCCTCGGGCGTGAGGCCGGCGAGGTCCTTTACGACGCGGTTGTAATCAAGAATGGTGAGCTGGTCGCTCGGAAACAGCACGCTGAGGAAGCGCCCGTCCGCGATCCCGCGTGCCTCGGCAACCCGGCACGCCGCGGCGGTGCGATGGTGGCCATCCGCAATATACGCCGCCGGCAGAGCGGCAAGTGCTGCACCCAGTGCGGCCATGGCATCAGCGTTCGCAACGCGCCACAGAGTGTGGCGCACGTCACCCGGACCGGTGATATCGATATGCGGCTCACCAGCCGTCGCTCCATCGATGCAGACGGCTAGCGCCGCATCGGGGCGATGGGCCAGCAGGGTCGGCCCGGTCGCGGCAGAGAGAGCCTCCATATGGCGCACCCGGTCGGTCTCCTTGTCCGGGCGGGTAAACTCATGGCGCTTGATGCGCCCGGCCTCGTAGCCAGCGGTGGAGGCAGCAGACACTACGCCAGTTTGCGTGTGGCCATCGATCTCAAGTCGCCAGATATAGAATGCCGGCGCCGCGTCGCGCACCAGCGCGCCACCCGAAATCATTTCATCGAAATTAGCTGCAGCCCGGGCGTAGACCGCATCATCATGGGCATCGACCGCATCATCGAGATCAATCTCAGCCCGGCTGACATGCAAGAACGAGGCAGGCCGACCAGCGGCGCGCGCCCCAGCCTCGGCCCGGTTCACAACATCGTACGGGGGCGCGGCCACGTCTGCGGCGCTCTCCGGCGCAGCCAGAAGCCCGCGGAACGGCTGAAACAACGCGGCGGCGTCAAGCAGATTTACCGTCATGGTGATTACTCGTCTTTCAATTTGATTGCGACGAAATCCTGCTCAGTGCCGCGCTGGCGCAACATCAGAATGACCGGCGCGCCCGCACTTTCGAATGTCGCAATAATAACCAGCACATCCGCCACGCTATGGACCGGCTGCCGGTCAACTTTGAGAATAATATCGCCCGGCGCAAGGTCGGCGACCAGCTCAGCGCCAGCATCGCCGGCAGCTTCGACATTCGTCACAACGACGCCGGTCTGTTCGTCTGCCAAACCAAATACTTCACGCTGAGCATCGGTAATATCGGCCAGCGTCAGTCCAAGGTGTTCAAAAGTGTGGGTCTGCGGTTCTATCGGCGTGTGCGCCGACGCCACTTCATAATCCTCAAGCCGGCCGATGGTCACAGCCGTGCTGACCTCGCCACCATCGCGCCATAGCACGACGGCAACTTCGGCACCCACATCGGTCTCCGCCACCATGCGCGGCAAGGCCCGCCGGTTGGGGACCTCGCGCCCACCGAAGCGCAAAATCACATCACCCTGGCGCACATCGCCCGCCGCCGCCGGTCCGTCTTCAATGACCGACGCCACCAGCGCGCCGGTCGGCCCAGGCAGGCCATTGCGCTTGGCAATTTCCGGCGTCACGCTCTGAATACGGACGCCGAGCCAGCCGCGTACGGTGCGTCCAAACTCGCGCAACTGATTGACCACCACACGGGCGATGTTGGACGGCGTCGCAAAGCCGATACCGACGCTGCCGCCCGACGGCGAATAGATCAGCGTGTTCACGCCGATCACGTTGCCGTCCATGTCAAACATCGGCCCACCGGAGTTGCCCCGGTTGATCGGTGCGTCGGTTTGCAGGAAATCATCATAGGGCCCGGCGTTGATATCGCGGCCACGGGCCGAAAGGATGCCGGCGGTAACGGAGTTGCCAAGGCCAAACGGATTGCCAATGGCAATCACCCAGTCCCCGACCCGAGCTACGTCGGAGTTGCCAAAACTGACAAAGGGCAACGGCGCGTCAGACGTGACTTTGAGCAGAGCAAGGTCCGTCTTTTCATCGTGACCAACGACGATGGCCGACAACCGCTCACCATCATCAAGAACGACCGTTACCTCATCCGCACCGGCAATCACATGGTTGTTGGTGACGACATAGCCGGTGGGATCAACAATAAAGCCCGAACCCAGCGAGGTGATAGGCCGAAACCGGCGCCCGCCGTGCTGCTCATCGTCCTCAAAAAAATCGAAAAATTCATCTGGCTCGGCGCCCGGGGGCAGCTCATCAAATGGCGCCACTGGAGATTTGCCAGC
>JABJCZ010000400.1 GCA_018668475.1 Alphaproteobacteria bacterium
CCTGATGAACCAAGAGTTCATCAACATCAAGGTCGACCGGGAAGAACGGCCCGACCTCGACGCAATCTATCAACGTGCCTTGGGAATTATGGGCCAACACGGTGGTTGGCCGCTCACTATGTTTCTGGCGCCGGGCGGCGAGCCGTTCTGGGGCGGCACTTACTTTCCGAAGGTATCCGGATTTGGGCGCCCGAGCTTCACTGAAGTCCTGACCTCCATTTCTCGGGCCTATCAGGATGAGCCCGAAAAAATTCAGGGCAACCGAGAGGCCATTCTGAAAGCCCTCAACGGTCTTGGCGACAGCGCCCCCGGCGAGCCCCTCACAACATTGGATGCCGACGCCCTTACGCAGCTATTGCTCAATGAAATCGATTCACGTAATGGCGGCATCGGCGGCGCACCCAAATTCCCGCAATGTTCGATGCTTGACCTCATGTGGCGCCACTACCGACGCAACGGCTCACCTGAAATGCGTGACGCCGTCGTATTGACCGCTGATCGCATGTCGCAAGGCGGTATCTACGACCATGTAGGGGGCGGCTACGCTCGATACGCCACGGACGAGCGCTGGTTGGTCCCGCATTTTGAAAAAATGCTTTACGACAACGCCCAGCTGCTCGAGCTCCTGACCCACCTCTGGCTCGAAACCGGCAACGAACTCTTCCGACGCCGAGCCACCGAGACCACAGCCTGGATGCTGCGCGAAATGCGCACGCCAGAGGACGCGTTCGCCAGTGCACTGGACGCCGATTCAGAAGGGGTCGAAGGCAAATATTACGTCTGGAGCGCTGACGACATAAATTCACTGCTCGGTGACGATGCGGACCATTTCAGCAAAATCTACGACGTCACTCAGTCTGGAAATTGGGAAAGCACCAATATCCTAAACCGCTTGCTGCCGCCGCCTGACTCCACGGACCCTGACGAAGATCGTCTGTCCCGATGTCTGACCACATTGCTGGATGTGCGGGACAAACGTATTCGCCCTGAATGGGACGACAAGGTACTGACAGACTGGAACGGTCTGGCTATTGCGGCACTGGCCACAGCCGGGCGCGTCTTTGATCAGACCACTTGGCTCAATGCCGCGGTTACCGCCTTCGCGTACATTACGTCAAAAATGTCCAACGGCGATCGATTGCGCCACGCCTCGCGCGCCGGGGTATGTAAGACTGACGAGTTTCTTGACGACTACGCCCAAATGTCTCGCGCCGCACTCACCCTGTTCGAAATCACCGGCGACAGTTCTTACCTTGATCACGCTAGCCGCTGGGCACAGGTGCTCGATGACTATTATTGGGATACCGATCAGGGAGGTTACTTTTTTACACCTGCAGATGGCGCGACATTGGTCACTCGCGCCAAACTTTCTCACGATAGCGCCACGCCAGCCGGCAATGGCACCATGGTCAGCGTGCTTGCGCGCCTCTACCACCTCACAGGCGACCCGGCCTACCGCGAACGCGCGCAGGAGCTTGTGCGTTCGTTCTCGGGCCAGGGGAAGGATCGTTACGCACCAATTGCCAGTACATTGGCCGGCATCGAAGATCTTGTGTCGTCAGTGCAGATCATCATCATCGGCGTACGGGGCGATACGGACTGCGATGCCCTGACCAACGCTGTGTTCTCCGTCAGCTTGCCATCAAGAATTTTGCAGATCGTCGCTTCGGGAGCTGATTTGCCAGTTACTCACCCGGCCCACGGCAAAACCAGGGTCAAAGGCGTGGCCGCCGCCTACGTCTGCATCGGCGAGGCCTGTAATTTACCAATTACAGACCCGGCCACCCTGAAATTGACCTTAACGTCACCAATAGACCAGCAGGCCGGCAGCGTGCCGCCCGCCAGCGTCCAGTGACAGCACACCCAATTCGCACCCTCACCATCGACAGCCCTATCGGGCCAATTGCTATCGATGTAGCCGACGATGCGGTGGTGGCGATCCATCTGCTGGGCAAACGCAAAGCGCCCGTATCCGGCAACTCTGATCATCCGCTGTTGCACGTTGCCGCCTCCCAGATTGATGAATATTTTTGCGCCCGCCGGCATACGTTCGATTTGCCAATCATGCTGCATGGCACACCGTTTCGCCGCCGGGCCTGGGAGGCGTTGGCGCGTATCCCATTTGGCCAAACCCGGAGTTATGGTGACATTGCATCCGAGATTGGGTCAGCTGCACGGGCGGTCGGCGGCGCTTGCGGCGCCAACCCAATAACACTGGTTATCCCCTGCCACAGAGTGGTTGCGGCCGGCGGCAGCCTCGGCGGATTTTCCGGCGGCACCGGATGCGATACCAAACAGTGGCTGCTTCAACACGAACAGAACATGCTTTAATTTCAATGCCAGTTCGACACAACGCGACGATGATCGCGACCTAACAGGGGGACCAATCTCATGCCAGCAGGAACAATCAAGATCGCCGCGGATAAAGGTGGCGAGTTCAGTGCCTTTCTCGCATTGCCGGATTCCGGAAGCGGACCCGGCGTTGTTGTCCTCCAGGAAATATTTGGCATCAACTTTGTCATGCGCGAGATCTGCCATGGTCTCGCGGCACAGGGATATGTTGCCATCTGCCCCGATCTTTTCTGGCATCAGGAGCCCGACGTTGAACTGTGCGACAAGACTGAAGGGGAATGGCAACGGGCATTCGGTTTTTATCAGGGCTTCGATGTAGACCGCGGCATTGCCGATGCAGCCACGACGCTCAAGTATCTACGCAACCATGAGGCCTGCACCGGCAAGGTTGGCGCCGTTGGCTATTGTCTCGGTGGCAAGCTCGCCTACCTGATGGCAACACGCACAGACGCAGACTGCTCGGTCGGCTTTTACGGCGTCGGCATTGATGAATCGCTTGATGAGGCTGGCAACATCAGCCAGCCCCATATGCAGCATATTGCGGAAGAAGATCAGTTTGTGCCAAAGGACGCTCAGGCCACTGTAAAGAGCGCCCTTGCCGGCATTAGTCCCGTGACAGTGCACAGCTATCCCGGTGTCGATCACGCCTTCGCGCGGATTGGCGGGGCGCACTATGACGCCAAAGCCGCTGAAACGGCGAACGCACGGACCCTCGATTTCTTTAAAACCAACCTCGGCTGATCGCGCCAATACCTAAGTGGCCAAGCGGCAACCAATCAGGAGACTGTCATGACGCACGCTATCCGTATTCACGAGACCGGCGGTCCCGAGGTCATGCGCTGGGAAGAGTTTGATCTCGCCGGGCCAGGGCCCGGCGAAGCACAAATTTCCCACACCGCCGTTGGACTGAATTACATCGATGTCTATCACCGCACCGGCCTGTATCCGCTGGCATCCATGCCCGGCATTATCGGCATGGAAGGAGCAGGTGTTGTAAACGCGGTAGGTGATGGAGTAACCAACGTCAAACCCGGTGACAGGGTCGCTTATGCTGCCGCACCACCCGGCGCCTACACCGAAGCACGTAATATTGAGGCCACACAGCTGGTCACGTTGCCTGATGATATTTCCGATGAACTGGGTGCCGCGATGATGCTCCAGGGCATGACAGTCGAATATCTCGTACGGCGCACTTACGCCGTCAAAGCGGGAGAGACCGTGCTTGTTCATGCGGCGGCAGGAGGTGTCGGGTTGATGCTCTGCCAGTGGCTCGATCACATCGGCGCAACCGTCATTGGCACTGTGGGAAGCAGCGAGAAAGCTACCCTTGCAAGTGCTCACGGGTGTCATCATCCGATCAATTATCGCGAGGGTGACTGGGTTGCGCAGGTCAAGGAACTTACCGGAGGCGAAGGTGTGCCGGTGGTCTATGATTCTGTTGCCAAGGATACGTTTGCCGGCTCCCTGGACTGCCTCGCCATCCGCGGCATGATGGTCAATTTCGGACAGGCCTCAGGCGTTTATGACGAGTTCGAGGTCAACATGTTGTCTTCAAAATCCCTGTTTTTGACCCGCCCGGCCCTGTTCCACTACAATCGCACGCGCGATGATCTACTTGAATCTGCCGGGGCATTGTTTGATGTCGTCGGCAAGGGGGCGGTTAAAATCGAGATCAATCAACGCTATCCGCTCAGCGAAGCGGCGCAGGCCCACCGGGATCTTGAAGCACGCAAGACAACAGGATCCACAGTTCTGCTGACCTGATCAGCCGACGCGCCTGAACAGAAAACGCCGGCGACCATTTTCAGGCCGCCGGCATTTTTATGTTTAGCCTGAAGGACCAGTTGCCCTAAGCGTTCATGGAATCGAAGAAATCCGAATTTGTTTTGGTGGTCTTCAATTTATCGACCAGGAACTCCATCGCATCAACTGTGCCCATCGGCATCAGGATGCGTCGCAGTACCCACATTTTTGCGAGCGTTGCCGTATCGACCAGCAGCTCTTCCTTGCGGGTACCGGACCGCGCAATATCGATGGCCGGAAAGGTCCGTTTGTCGCCAAGTTTACGATCGAGAATCAACTCGGAGTTACCGGTGCCCTTGAA
>JABJCZ010000401.1 GCA_018668475.1 Alphaproteobacteria bacterium
GGACCAAACGGTCCAGCCGCCCGCGTCGCTGCCCAGCACTCACAATGTTACGCCAGCTGGTATGCGCATATTCCTGGCCTCAAGGTGGTGGCGCCCTGGTCAGCTGGAGACGCCAAGGGCCTCTTGAAGTCCGCCATTCGTGACCCCAACCCCGTGGTGTTTCTGGAGAACGAGCTGTTGTATGGCCAAGCCTTCGAAGTGCCCGAAGATGAAGACCACATCGTGCCGATTGGCACGGCCAACATTGTTCGACCGGGCTCCGACGTCACCATTACCGCGTTTTCCATGATGGTCAGTAAATCACTGGAAGCGGCAGACGCTCTCGCCAGCGAGGGAATTGAGGCCGAGGTGATCGACCTACGGTCCATTCGGCCACTGGATACTGAGACCATTTTGTCTTCAGTCAAACGGACGAACCGTCTGGTCACGGTCGAAGAAGGATGGCCGACCGCCGGCATCGGCGCCGAAATCGCAGCGGTTACCATGGAACAGGCATTCGACCATCTCGATGCCCCGGTGCAGCGGGTGTCAGGCGTTGATGTGCCGATGCCCTATGCAGCAAACCTGGAACACCTGGCATTACCGCAGGCCGATACAATTGCCGCCGCGGCGCGTCAGGCCTGTTACCGAAACTGAATTTCGAACTACCCGGCACCGGATTAGAGTTTTTCATAGTGCCGGACACACCCGCAGGGGAACAAAGACATGCCTATCAATGTGCTGATGCCAGCCCTTTCGCCGACAATGACCGAGGGCAATGTCGCGAGCTGGCTGAAAAATGAAGGTGATCAGATCGCACCCGGCGACCTGTTGTGCGAAATCGAAACCGACAAGGCCACCATGGAGGTCGAGGCGGTTGACGAGGGTACTCTCGGCAAGATTGTGGTTCCTGCAGGCACCGAAGGTATTCCGGTCAATGCGATTATCGGTGTGATTCTGGAGGAGGGCGAAGATGCCTCTGCACTCGATGGGCTTGAACTTGCCGCACCAGCAGTAGCGGCCGCACCGGCACCTGCGGAAGCACCCAAGGCCGCTCCCGTCGCCGCTACGCCGGCGCCATCAGCCCCTGCCGCCCCTGTTGCACCTGCAGCGCCGGTTGCACAGGCCACACCTGTTGCCGCTGCGGGCGGTCGGGTCCTAGCCAGCCCGTTGGCCCGCCGCATGGCGGAACAATCAGGTCTCGACCTTGCGACTATGCAGGGCTCCGGGCCGGGTGGACGTATCATCAAAGCCGACATTGAGACCGCTATCGCTGGCGGCGCCTCGGCTGCACCTGCGATAGCCGCACCGGTAGCTTCTGCCGCCGCGCCGGTCCCGGTAGCCCCAGGTTCGGCCTACGAAGACGTATCGATCAGCACGATGCGCAAAGTGATCGCGCAGCGCTTACAGGAATCCAAGCAGCAGGTGCCTCATTTTTACCTGACCGTGGATTGCGAGATCGACAAGCTGCTGGAGGTTCGCAAGGACCTCAATAACCGCTCCGATTCTTACAAAGTTTCGGTCAATGATTTCGTGGTTCGGGCGTCAGCATTGTCGCTTCGCCGAGTGCCCGCCTGCAACGCGTCCTGGCTGGAGGGCGGTGCCCTGCGGCAGTATCACACTGTTGATATTTCCGTTGCCGTTGCCATTGAAGACGGACTGATCACACCCATCGTGCGAAACGCAGACCATAAGGGCCTGGCGAGCATCTCCGAGGAAGTGCGCGCCCTGGCAACGCGCGCACGGGCCAAGCCCATGGGGTTGGCCCCTGACGAATATCAGGGCGGCACATTCAGCATCTCCAACCTCGGCATGTTCGGCATCAAAAACTTCCAGGCCGTCATCAATCCGCCGCAGGCAATGATCCTCGCGGTTGGCCAAGGTGAACAACGCCCCGTGGTCAAGGATGGCGCTTTGGCCGTTGCCACAGTGATGAGTTGCACGCTCTCAGTTGATCATCGCGTTGTCGACGGAGCGGCCGCAGCTGAATTCCTTCAGGTCTTCAAAGGCCTCATCCAGGATCCGCTCACGATGCTGCTGTAAGGCTCTGTTTGCCTGGTCGCACGAGGAGACACCATGACTGACACCAACTTCGACGTCGTCATTATAGGCGGGGGGCCGGGCGGATATGTCGCCGCCATTCGCGCCACTCAGCTAGGGCTGAAAACGGCCGTCGTGGAGCAGGAGAACATGGGTGGGATCTGCCTGAACTGGGGCTGTATTCCGACCAAAGCGTTGCTTCGCACATCCGAAATTCGTCACACCCTGAGCCATCTTGAGGACTACGGCCTGTCCGCCAAAGACATCAAGGTTGATCTGAAAAAAGTGGTCAAGCGCAGTCGTGATGTTGCGGCACAGCTCAGTGGTGGTGTCGCCCATCTGATGAAGAAGAACAAAATTCCGGTGTTCGATGGCCACGGCCGCCTCGCCGGCAAAGGCAAAGTTTCCGTCATCAAGGACGGCAAGGAGACAGCGTCCCTGAGCGCCGCACATATCATTCTCGCAACCGGTGCTCGGGCCAGAGTGCTGCCCGGGCTTGAGCCCGACGGCAAACTCATCTGGACCTATCGGGAAGCCATGGTTCCCGACATGATGCCCAAGTCTTTACTCGTAGTCGGTTCCGGCGCCATTGGTATGGAGTTCGCCAGTTTTTTCAGTGACCTCGGCGCTGAAGTAACGGTGGTCGAAGTTCTGCCGCGGGTTTTGCCGGTCGAGGACGAGGAAATCTCTGCACTGGCAGCCAAACAGTTCAAAAAGCAGGGTATGACCTTGCATACCAGCGCGACGGTAAAGGCGCTGAAGACATCTGCGAAATCAGTGACGGCCACCATCGAGACCGGCAAGGGCAAGAGCGAGGAAATTACGGTCGATCGGGTCATTCTGGCGGTTGGTATTGTCGGCAATGTTGAAGACATAGGCATTGACGGCACGGGTGTGACTGTCGATCGCAGCCATATTGTTACCGATGAATGGATGGCAACTGGTGAGCCGGGTGTTTACGCCATTGGCGATGTTACCGGCCCGCCCTGGCTGGCCCACAAGGCATCCCATGAAGGGGTTATCTGCGTCGAAAAAATTGCCGGCGCCGCCGATGTTCATCCAATGAAAAAAGAGCGCATTCCGGGCTGCACCTATTGCCGCCCTCAGATTGCGTCTGTTGGACTGACCGAAGCCGCCGCCAAAGAGGCCGGACACGAGACTAAGATCGGACGCTTTCCATTTATCGGCAATGGCAAGGCGATTGCGCTCGGCGAGCCGGACGGCATGGTGAAAACCATCTTTGACGCCAAAACCGGCGAATTGCTGGGCGCGCATATGATTGGCACAGAAGTAACTGAGTTAATTCAAGGTTTCGTCATCGCCATGGGGCTGGAGACGACGGAGGCAGAACTCATGCAAACGATCTTCCCACATCCGACACTCTCAGAAATGATGCACGAGTCAGTCCTTGACGCTGAGGGTCGTGTGATCCACATGTGAGGGGTCCGCCGGATTCATCTACCGCCCGCAGGGAACGCCAAATGAGCGACAGCACGGTCACACCCATCAAGCAACACGCCGAACGCCTGCCCAAGCCGGACTGGCTGCGTGTGCGCGCACCAACGTCGCCTGAATACCACGCGACCCGCAAATTGATGCGTCACCACGGCCTCAACACGGTTTGTGAAGAGGCCGCTTGTCCTAATATTGGTGAGTGCTGGGCCAAAAACCACGCAACAGTTATGATTTTAGGCAGCGTCTGCACGCGGGCCTGTGCGTTTTGCAATGTGAAAACCGGTCGGCCAGACCTGCTTAATCCCCATGAGCCAGATGAACTCGCTGCGGCGGTCGGTGGTATGGGTCTCGAACACGTTGTTATCACATCAGTTGACCGGGATGATTTGCCTGACGGCGGTGCCAATCATTTTGCGCGTTGCATCAACCGTATTCGCGAAACGTCTCCTGGCACGACAATCGAGGTGCTGACGCCAGATTTTCGGAATAAAGACGGCGCGCTGGAGCAAGTGATTGAGGCCAAGCCAGATGTCTTCAACCACAATCTGGAAACCGTGCCCCGGCTCTATACAACGGTGCGTCCCGGTGCGCGTTATTTCCATTCGTTGCGCGTGCTGGACCAAGTAAAGCGCGCTGATCCGACCACCTTTACCAAGTCCGGCATCATGGTCGGCCTGGGTGAGGAAAAGGACGAAATCCTTCAGGTCATGGACGATCTGCGCTCGGCTGATGTGGATTTTATTACCGTCGGGCAATACTTGCAGCCGACACAGCGGCATCATCCGATTCTACGATTCATGCCGCCGGATGAGTTTGCCGAACTTGAAAGACTCGCTTACGGCAAAGGGTTCCTGATGGTTTCAGCGTCACCGCTGACACGTTCATCACATCATGCCGGCGATGACTTCATGAAACTGCGGGCAGCCCGCGACGCAAAATTCGGATCGGCCAACACTCCGTCTGCCTAGGGCGTCACTGCGTTACGATATGCCAACATACAGCGAAAAGAGGGTTATGCCCTACGCGCCGGGGAAAATTTTTGACCTGGTGGCTGATGTTGAGCGTTACCCCGATTTTTTACCCTGGTGCATCGGCTCGCGCATTACCCGGCAAGAGGACACCGCCCTTGAGGCAGACCTGCTTGTCGGCTTCAAGATGGTTCGCGAAAAATTTGGCTCACGGGTTGAACTGAATGCCGCCGAACGCTTGATTGACGTTCGCTACACCCATGGGCCATTTCGCTATCTCGTCAACCACTGGAAGTTTCTTGAGGACGAGAAGGGGTGTCTGGTGGATTTTCACGTAGATTTTGAATTCCGCTCACGCATCCTTGCCAAGCTCATGGGCGCATTGTTTACTGATGCCGTCCACAAGATGGTGCTGTCATTTGAAAGACGCGCTGAGGAGCTCTATGGACCGCCGGCACCCGGCGAAATCGCCGAAGCAAAATAAGCCTTAACCGGATAGCGCTTCATCCAGAAGGCGCAGCGCGCGCGCCACTGTTTGCTCACGTACCTGAGAGCGATCACCCGCAAATACATGGCGCTCATGTTGAGTGGGTCTGTCCCGACCGCTGCACGCCATATGCACCAGTCCGACCGGTTTGCTAGCCGTGCCACCACCCGGGCCTGCAATACCGGTAACCGAAACCGCATAATCCGCTCGCGAGCCCGCAAGCGCACCCTCCGCCATAGCACGAGCCACGTCTTCACTGACAGCGCCGAATTCCTCAATGAGTCCGGCAGGGACGTTGACCAATTCAATCTTGGCCTCGTTGGAATAGGTCACAAAGCCTCGGTCAACGACATCAGACGATCCCGCGACCTCTGTCAGACACCCGCTAATTAGGCCACCAGTACAGGACTCGGCGGTTGCGATTTTCACGCCCCGTTTCCGGCAGCTTTCGAGAATGGCTTGGGCTTGCGCTTTGAGCACGTCGGAAAACATCAAATTCCGGTCCACATCCAAATGTTCCACAGAATCAACGCAGCAAGCACACCGGCCAATACGTCATCGAACATGACACCGAAGCCACCGCCGATTTTTCGGTCAGCAAGGCTAATTGGCCAGGGCTTGATGATGTCGGCCGCACGAAACAGCACAAAGCCAATCGCATACAGCACTGGGTCCGCAGGCACGAACAGCAGAGTGATCCATTGCCCAGCAACTTCATCAATGACGATTGCCCCGTCGTCATGCTTCCCTGATGCCTTGGAGTAGTGGCCAGCCGCCCACACGCCCAGAACGAACACAACGATCAGCACTGCGAACAAAAACTCAAACTCCAAATAGGCGCGAATGGGCCAGGCTAAGAGGACCGCCACAAAAGAGCCCATTGTGCCCGGCGCAAAAGGAAACCATCCAGCGCCAAACCAGGTCGCTAGCAAGTTTGCCGGGTGGCGCAACGAGGGCCGAGGCTGCAATACAGAATCTTGATCGGGAGCAGGCGAAGTCATCAATGGTTGTCCTTGTCAGCCGGCAGACGTACTGTCGCGACCGCTTGCGCGGCGACACCTTCGCCC
>JABJCZ010000402.1 GCA_018668475.1 Alphaproteobacteria bacterium
AGATTGTTGAACACTTCCAGCATGACCGGATCAGCCTTGGTGCCGATCGCCTCACGCGAGGGACGCGGCGCTGTGCGCCGTAGCACCAGATGATCAAGTGCGGTCACTTCGGCGGTCCAGCCCGGCTCGACGATGGTGGTCGCTGTGGTTTCTATGATGATCGCAGGACCCGCCAGCTTGTCGCCCGGTTCCAGCATCTCGCGTGCAAAAATTGGGGTCTCATGTGCGGCACCGGCGGCATGCATGGCGACGTGGTCAATGGCATCGGGGAGTTGACCAGCCGGGCGACGGCGCGCGACTTTGGGGTCGTTGCCTTCTTCGGTCTCGCCGATGGCCTCAACGACGGCCGCCTCGATCACCAATGGGCGCCCGTCATCCACAAATCCGAAACGCTGGCGATGCGCTGCCTCAAAGGCATCAATGATGGCGAGGCGCTCTCCAAACGGCACCTCTAAAGCGGTGTCAGTGCCGAGGTATCGCAAGTGCAGGCTTTGCTGCACGGTAATCAGGGAGCGCTCGACGCCCTGGCGCACCAACTCGGCGGTGCCATCGACGGCCAGCCCACCTAAAAGCGTTGCCATCTCCTCGCAGGTCGCGTCATCAAGGTTCTTCTCAACCGCAATCTGGCGCAGATCTCGCACGTCAGCAAGGCCCATACCGTAGGCCGACAACACGCCGGCATGGGGATGGATGAACACTGTGTTCATGGCCAGCGCATCTGCGACCAGGCAGGCATGCTGCCCGCCAGCGGCGCCAAAACAAGCCAATGCATAGTCCGTCACGTCGTAGCCACGCTGGACGGAAATTTTCTTGATCGCGTTGGCCATATTTTCAATGGCAATACGCAAGAAACCTTCCGCCACTGCGGCAGGCGCCGGGCGGGTACCGGAAGCTTCACCAATCTCGTCTGCCATGGTGTCAAAGCGCGCCCGTACAACGGCGTCGTCAATGGGCTCATCACCGGACGGGCCGAACACACTCGGAAAATGTGCGGGCACTATCTTGCCCAGCATTACGTTGCAGTCGGTCACCGTCAGCGGACCGCCGCGGCGATAGCAGGCGGGACCCGGATCAGCGCCTGCCGAGTCCGGGCCCACGCGATAGCGTGCGCCATCAAACTGGACGACAGAGCCGCCGCCCGCCGCCACCGTATGAATATGCATCATCGGGGCGCGCAGCCGCACCCCGGCCACTTCGGTAACAAACCGGCGCTCATACACACCGTCGTATCGCGACACATCGGTTGACGTGCCGCCCATGTCAAAGCCGATAATCTTTTCAAGCTCGGCCATCGCGGCTGTGCGGGCCGCGCCGACAACCCCACCAGCCGGGCCGGAGAGGATCGCGTCCTTGCCCTGGAATGCATCCGCATCGACCAGCCCGCCGGACGACTGCATGAACTGCAACTTCACATCACCAAGCTGGTTCGCCACGCGGTCAACATAGCGCCGCAACATGGGCGAAAGATAAGCGTCTACCACTGCCGTATCGCCGCGGCTCACGATCTTCATGAGCGGACTCACTTCATGGCCGACCGACACTTGCGGAAAGCCGATCTCACGGGCGATCTCAGCCACCCGCGCCTCATGCGCCGTGTGGCGATAGCCGTGCATGAACACGATGGCAACTGCACGAATGCCATCTGCCCAAACCGCTTCCAGCCCGACCCGTGCGGCCTCGGCATCAAGCGGCGTGACTTCGGCGCCATCCGCCGCAAGCCGTCCTTCCACTTCTACAACCCGCTCATACAGCAGCTCTGGCAGTGTAATGTGGCGCGCGAATATCTCGGGTCGGTTCTGATAGGCGATTCGCAGGGCATCGGCAAAGCCGGCGTTGATGACCAGCGCTGTCCGCTCACCTTTCCGCTCCAGCAGAGCGTTGGTCGCAACGGTCGTCCCCATTTTGACCACATCGACCGTGCCCGCCGGAATCGGCTCGCCTTCAGCCAGGCCGAGTAGGTCACGAATGCCCTGGATCGGCGCATCAGCGTAGCGTTCCGGGTTCTCAGACAGCAGCTTGTGGCTCGAAACCTCGCCATCCGGCGCTTTCGCCACGATGTCGGTAAACGTGCCGCCCCGATCGATCCAGAACTGCCAACCACCCATTCGACTTGCACTCCATTTCCCGTGCGCGACACCCCCGGCGTGGGGCCCCGCTCATTGAAGGGTGCAGAGACTAGCGCCTTACGTCCACCATACAAGAGCGGAATTCCCTATATATGCCAATGACATCCCCAAATGTGACCCAATGTGGAATCGGCCGATTGATCAACCTGCTGTTAACCAACGGCGATTAGTATTGGCGATGCAAATCGCTTTTTCTCACGCCGACAGCGGTGTGTACCAATGGCGAAATATGCGTTCTGGGTATGTTGGAAGCCCTTTATATGACTGGCTCCTATCAATGACGTTTTGTGACCGATGATCGTTTCCGGCGAGAATACTGAAGAGGAACTTTCGCAGCACGTCCGCGGACTGGAAAACCAGTGCGTCGGCAAGCAGAGCATCTATCTTCAGCTGTCTACGGTTAGCGGCGACAACCGACGGCAGTACCATACGCGCATTGCCGCGCACTGCTTCGCGGACCTTGTCAGCGAATTCCAGGGATCACTGTTCGTTTGCAACAACTCCGACATGGTTTTTATCGGCCGCGGCGTAAAGGCCGAAAAAGCCCAGGAACTGACCTACAAGCTCACCTATCTTTTTGCCGGCGACCCGCTCCTGGTCAATGCCGAGGGCTCGCACCAGTTCTGCAACTGGTATGACCTCTCCTCCCAATGGGATGAGCTGAGCACGCTGACCGACCGGTTGCTGACAGAAAAACGGGCCGAAGAAGCGGATCTCAGCAACGACCCGTTCACTGACGAAGAAGACCATATCCTCGATACGCAACGGCTCGACCGGCTCGAGGCCGGCCTTTCAAGTATTGATATTTCAAGCTTTATCCGGCGCCAGCCCATCTGTCGGTTGCGCATGCCGGAAGAGCTCGGCCCGGCTTATCGGCCCGACGTTCAACCCGTTGCCGACCCGCGCCTGAAGCCGGTTGTCAACGAACTCTATGTGCGCATTTCAGAAATGCAGAACGTGACTATGCCCGGCGTTGATTTGCTGGCGAACCGATGGCTGTTCCAGCATTTGACCGTGGTTCTGGATCAACGCGTGCTGGCATTGCTGATGAAGGATTTTGACATTCTGCTACGCCGGCCGGTCGCGCTGAATCTGAATCTCGAAACCATTCTGTCAGAGGACTTTACCCGCTTCGCTTTCATGCTTTCCCAGGCCGAGCGCGAAAAAACAACCATCGAGTTGCAGCCGGTTGACGTTATGGCTGATCTCGGCGCGTATCTGTTCGCCCGAACGTACCTACGCGAATCAGGATTCAATATCACTCTTGATGGCACGGATCGTCTGACCTTTCCCGAGCTGGCTCGGGCGAACCTGGAGTTCGACCACATCAAGCTCAGATGGGATGACAGTCTCGGCGCAGGTGGCGACAACGAGCAGAACGAAAAGCTGCATGAATCTATCGATATCGTTGGCGCCAAAAACATTATCCTTTGCCATTGCTCGTCCGCCGCCGCACTGGATCGCGGAAACGAACTGGGCATCAAATTGTTTCAGGGTCGCCACATCGATTTTCTGCTGAACCCGAAGGCCCGTCGGCTCAATTAGCCGCCCCCCGTGGCCATCCTGAACCCGGACGCCGCACGCGAACGGACAAAACGCTCCGAGAACTACGGGCGATGGACCTGGCTAAGAGGCCGCGCGCTGCTCTTCTGAAGCGGCAAGCACATCATCAGCCAGTCGCCCGCTCAGCTCCTGCAGATGATCAAAGCGAGATTCGAAACTGCCAACGCCAAGCGTCAATGAGCGCAGTTCGATAATCAGGTCGTGCAGATCAGCCTGCGGAATCTCGGTCGTGATTTCATCCCAGCCATCCCACCCCGCGCGGGCTTCAAATCCCATCAAGTGACCACGCCGACCCGGAATTAGCCGCTGGATGTGCGGCGTATATTGGTTGGGTACACTGATCTTCACTTCCGCCACGGGCTCCAGCAACACAGGCGCACACTTCGGCATTCCTTCCAACATTGCCATGCGCCCGGCAGTCTTGAACGCCTGCTCTGAACTATCGACCGGGTGATGCTTGCCGTCGGTCAGCGTCACCGAGACATCCACCACCGGAAAACCCAGCGGCCCATTGACCAGAAACTCCCTCACGCCCGCCTCAACGGCAGAAATAAACTGGCGCGGTACCGAGCCGCCCACAACCTTATGATCGAACTCAAACCCGCCGCCCCGGGGCAACGGCTTGATGTCGACGTGGACGTCACCAAACTGGCCGTGACCGCCTGACTGCTTTTTATAGCGCGAGTGCTGTGAAACCGGCTTCTTGATGGTTTCCTTATACGCAACCCGGGGCGCGGCGGAGGTCACGGTCAACCCGTATTTGCCCGCGAGTTTGTCGATCGCCGTCTTGAGGTGCATCTCGCCCTGGCCCCGGAGCACGGCCTCATG
>JABJCZ010000403.1 GCA_018668475.1 Alphaproteobacteria bacterium
ATCCGCAGCGCCGCTGACAGTTGCCGGTGCACTGGAGGCGCCGCGTCTGCTGATGGCCTCAGACAACGCAGCAAATACCGCTCCCGATATCACAAACTGAAATTTAAACCGGCACGGCTATCGGACGAAAACGCGTCCCGCGAGCCCTAGCGCGCCGTCAGACCAACATTGACCCAGGGAGAATCCATGATCGACCCGAACACGATCATGAGCACCAGGAAAACCCAGAACACATTGTCAGCCATCAGCTGAAGCACTTTACGAGCCTGTGGGGACATTCCTGATTACTCCCGCTTCGGGTTAGTCTCTTCCTCGACGGCGCAAAATAGCGACCGGTCAGAGGCGCATATTTTCAGCACTCTTGCAGCAAATCAACAGACGATCATCATCGCGCGGAAATTTACTTTGGGGATCGGGGCGCCCAAACCAGCATACACGCTGCTAGCCGACAATAAGCCCCTCAACGAAACCTACGTGGTAGATCACCCAGCCGCCGAAGCCGAGGGTGCCGATACCCACCATTGCATTCAAGGCACGATAGGCGGTGGCCGCGCGATCCGCCGCTTTGCGCAGCGGCACAACAATCACTAACGTCAACGCAGCCATGCCCGCCATCGAGCCAACCCCAAATAACGCCATATACATAAGCCCGGTCCACAAGGAATCGAGCCGGTCCACGGCGACCAGAATGAGCGCGGCCGACCCTGCCATGCCATGCATCAAGCCGACCGCGAACGATCGGGTCTGAATGTGGCGAATATGCTTGTGATCATGAGTTGAAGCCCGGTGATCTCCCTCACCGGCATGAGAGTGCGCGTGGAAATGCGCAGTGCCATCGGCGTGGCGATGTTGGTGAAAGTGGATACGCTCCCGGATCAGCCGCCGCAATACATCTGCGCCCAACCAGACCAGCATGAACCCAACGGCAAATTCCAAAACCAGTGCGAAACGCGCCGGCAACACAGTATCGAGCGACAGGACAATCACCCCGACCGCACAGAGCGACACCGTGTGCCCCATACCCCAGGCAAGGCCCATGCGCATCGCATCGCCCTTGGTGCGGCTGCGCGTAACCAGTGACGCCACTGCCGCGACATGATCCGCTTCAAGAGCATGTCTCATGCCAATGAATAACCCGAGGAGAAGAACTCCGCCCATACACTCTGGCCCGATCTTGTTGCGGCGTTGTCGGTAACCTTGCCGCTCGTGTCGTCCGCGCGTTTCAAGCGCCGGCGGACAGTCAGTATCGACCAATCCCAAAGATCACACCATTCCATGTTTGGGTAGGGCAAACGCAGGGACACGACAATATGTCGCTCCCGGCAAAGCTGAGGCCGTAAACCCGCCAGCGTGGCCAACTGGGTCAAAATACGTTTGGCCTGCGCCAATATGCGTTCGGCAATCATTCGAAAAACCGCCCCTATTCCCTGAGGCTATGTTTCTATTGTCCAACACAGACTAGATTTTTCGATTGATCAACCGGATTGCCGCGACAGATCCATGCCCGTAGAGACACATCAGCCACTTGTTATCGAATGCACCCGTGGGACCATCGTCGAAAGCCGCCACGTTGTAGATGCGGCAGTTGTCGATGCGGCGGGCCAGCTGGTGACCGCTTGGGGCGACACGGAAACCATGGTCTATCCTCGTTCCGGCATCAAATCAGTGCAGGTACTGCCGCTGATCGAAACCGGTGTTGCCTACCAGTTGGATGTCACTGACGAGGAAATTGCCGTTGCCTGTTCCTCTCACAACGCGCAGGACAAACATCTCTCCGTGGTTCGCAACTGGCTGAAGCGATGTGGCCTAAATGAAAGCCACCTCGAATGCGGCGGGCATTTGCCATATGACACGGCGGCCGCCCACGCCTGTATACGAGTGGGCGATGCCGGTCAGCCGATCCACAACATGTGCTCCGGCAAACACAGCGGTATTTTGGCTACAGCTCTTACCCTGGGAGAGCCCACCGCCGGCTACGTTCATCGCGATCACCCTGCTCAGATGCGCGTCAGCCAGGCGGTTGCCGACATGTCGGATACTGATCTCCAGCACGCGCCATTCGCTGTTGATGGATGCAGCATTCCGACGATCGGCATGCCCCTCGCTGCGCTCGCACTGGCAGCCGCCCGCATTGCCGATCCGGCGAAACTTACCCCAGCCCGGCAGGCCGCTATCAAACGTATCCGCGGCGCCATCGCGGCGCACCCGTTCATGATCGCTGGGGATGGGCGCGCTTGCACGCGGGTTATTGAAGCGACCAGTGGGCGCGCCCTGGTAAAGTTCGGGGCGGAAGGCGTGTTTTTTGCAGCCCTGACCGACCTCGGTCTTGGCCTTGCCCTCAAGGTCCGGGATGGGACGACCCGTGCAACGGACGTCGCCCTTGCCACGCTGCTGGATCGTCTGGCCGTGCTGGACAGCGACAACCACCGCGATCTTGCAGACATGCTCGCGACGCCATTGCGCAACTGGGCCGGCATTGAGGTCGGCGTGGTGCGCGCAGCAACCTGACCCGACTAGCCGCTCCCCTTATCCCCCCAGCGTCGCGGGGTCGATGTCCTCTCCAAACGGGCAGCGGCGGGCAAAGTCGTCAGCCATCTCTTCCATCGTCACGAACCGCACGCCATCGTGACGCGACATGTGGTCGATCAATCGCTCCAGCATCATCAGCACGTGCGGCTTGCCCGCGCTGTCTGGGTGAATGGTGCACAGGAACGTCGCGTAGTCGTGATGCCGATACGCCCAGTCGAACTGGTCCTGCCAAATCTGTCCGAGATCCTGCCCAGTGACCCAGCCGTGGCTGTTGGGGAACGCCTTGACGAACATGGTCGCCGGCGCATCGTCAAGCAACCAGCTGGCGGGCAGCTCAATCAGCTCCACCGGCTTGCCCGGCTTCCACGGTTTCATCCAGTCTTGCGCGTTTTGCGTATAGTCGATTTTGGTCCAGCTATCGCCACTGCGCAGCCAGTAGGGATGATAATCATCTTCCATCAGGCTGCTGTCGTATTTGATGCCCCGTTCCTTCAGCAAATCGATGGTATTGACGCTGAGCTCCCACCACGGCGCCATGTAGCCAACCGGTGATTTGCCGGTCACTTTCTTGACGACGTCCATGGTTTTGTCGATGACATCAGCTTCCTGCTCGCGGGTCATCGCCAGCGGGTTTTCGTGGGAATAACCGTGAATTCCAATCTCGTGGCCTGCGGCGACGATTTTCTCGAATGCGGCGGGAAAACTTTCCACAGAGTGTCCGGTCACACCCCACGTGGTTTTCATGTCGTAGCGCGCGAACAGATCCAGCAACCGCGGCACACCCCGCTTTGCAGCAAAAACGCCGCGCGAAATATCGCACGGCGAATCCTCGCCGCCGAACGATCCGATCCAGAGTGAGACCGCATCAAAATGCGGATTGAAACAAACCTGGATATCTTTTTTTGTGCTCGCCATTCCGGCCCCCATTTCTATTCGTTTTTATATTTGCGCGCGGCGCGCGGCGTTTGGCCTGCGAGGGCCGCTTTCTGGAACTCGTTTTCGCACGGCGCGTCGTCAAAACCCAATACGCGAATGGCCATTGCGATGCCTCTGATGCCTGAAAACAGATGCCTCTCCGGGCTGCTCTCGCCCGGTCGCATGTAGCCTAGTATTGGTCGAGGGCTTAGGCAATCGGGCATACGGCTATGCCGGCGTCGGCGCCGGCATGGTATTGCAGAAGGCCCTATGCTGATTCGCGTGACCGGATCGACGACGTATACCAACACAATTTGACGCAGGACCCGAATGGCGCCGCCCGAACACGTTGATACTGCAAAACAAAAAATCCTGAAGGACGTCTTTGGCTTTGATGACTTCCGTCCCGGGCAGGAGCAGGTCGTAGACACTTTGCTGGCCGGCGAGAGCGTGCTTGCGGTCATGCCGACAGGATCGGGTAAATCGCTCTGCTTTCAGGTGCCGGCCCTTGTATACGGGGGGCTGACCATTGTGGTCTCGCCGTTGGTCGCATTGATGCACGATCAGGTCGCAGCTCTGCGTTTGGCCGGGGTCGCGGTAGAGACGATCAATTCGTCGCGTGATCGTGCCGAAAATGTTGCCGCATGGCAGCGCGTTACGTCCGGTGAAACGCGGCTTTTGTATCTGGCGCCCGAACGCCTGATGACGGACCGCATGCTGGCCGCACTTGGCAAGCTCGACATCAGCCTGATCGCGATTGATGAAGCACATTGTATTTCACAATGGGGCCCGGCTTTTCGGCAGGACTATCAGGGCCTGGCGCGGCTACGCGACCTTTTTCCCGGCGTGCCGGTCGCCGCCCTCACGGCTACTGCTGACGCGGTCACGCGCGACGACATTTCAGCACAACTATTTGCCGGCAATGCGAAAACCGTCGTCCTCGGCTTCGACCGCCCGAATATCAAACTGACCGTTGAAATGAAAAACAGCTGGAAAAACCAGCTTCTCAATTTCATTGAACAACACCGAGGCAAGAGCGGGATCGTCTATTGCCTGTCCCGCAAGAAGACCGAGGCAGCGGCTGAGTTTCTGACCGAAAACGGCGTAGAGGCACTGCCCTACCATGCGGGTATGGACAAGGACGCCCGCAACGCCAACCAGACGGCCTTTATGAACGAGCCCGGCACAGTTGTTGTGGCGACAATTGCCTTCGGCATGGGGATCGACAAACCCGATGTTCGCTTTGTTTTTCATGTCGACCTGCCGGGCAGCCCGGAAGCGTATTATCAAGAGATCGGTCGGGCTGGCCGCGATGGCCTGGCCGCTGAAGCTCACATGCTTTACGGGCTGGACGACATACGGATGCGCCGGGTGTTCATCGAGCAAGAAGAGGCTGGGGAGGATCGCAAGCGGCGCGAGCACCAGCGGCTTGATGCGCTGATCGGCTATTGCGAATCTGCAGCCTGCCGCCGCCAGGCGCTGCTCGCCTATTTTGGCGAGGAGATAGAGCCCTGTGGCAACTGCGATATCTGCATCGACCCGATCGACATGACAGACGGCACTGCTGAGGCGCAAAAAATTCTTGCGACTGTATCGGCCACGGGCCAACGGTATGGTGCCGTACACCTCATCGATGTGTTGCGCGGCAGCCAGAGCGAGAAGGTTACAAAGGCCGGGCATGACCGGCTGCCGGTCTTTGGCAGCGGTATGGAACACAAAAAGGAGGACTGGCGCTCCTTGATCCGTCAACTCGTTGCCGCCGGCTATCTGCTTCTGGATGTCAAAGGCTATGGCGGCCTTGAGGTGACTGAAAAAGGGCATGCGCTGGTGCATGGCGACGGAATTTTTCAATATCGGCAAGACACTGTTCGGCGGACCCCACCCCCCGGCGACAAGGCCCGCGGCAAATCGCGGAGCAAGACACCCACGGAAAACCTGAGCACAACCGAGGCGTTATTCCTCAGCCAGCTCAAGGAGCTTCGCCAGCGTCTCGCCAAGGAGCGCAGCGTGCCGGCCTATGTTATTTTCCCGGATCGCTCGTTGATCGAAATGGCTCAGCGCCAACCCAAAAACACCGCCGAATTTGCGGAAATCCACGGTGTTGGCGAGAGCAAATTGCGAAAATTCTCCGTTCCATTTCTGGAGGTTATCGCAAACGCGTCATCCGCACAGGCGCCCACCGACTAGGGCCGACGACAGTTTTAAGCGACCTGACCGCAGGCATGGCCCGACGCCCATGCCCACTGAAAATTGAAGCCCCCCAAGTGCCCGGTTACATCCACAACCTCGCCGATAAAATACAGGCCCGGGACGGATCGCGCCTCCATGGTTTTGGATGAGAGTCCACGGGTATCCACCCCGCCCACCGTGACTTCCGCTGTGCGCATTCCCTCCGAACCGTCGGGCGTCAGTCGCCAGGTGTTCACCAGGCCAGCGAGATGGCGCAGCGACTTATCGGCAACTTCAGCCAGCCGGCCATCGCACGCCGCCTGCTCGACAACCATTTGCGCAAGGCGGTTGGGCAGGAGTTGTGCCAGCGCTGTCCCAACCTCCTTCTTAGGGTGATCGGCGCGGGCAGCCTTTAAATAGTCAAACACATCTATGCCTGGCAAAAGATTGATGGTGATTTCGTCACCAACGCGCCAATAGGAAGATATCTGCAGTATCGCTGGCCCGCTGAGACCGCGGTGCGTGAAAAGAAGCCCGCCACTAAAGTGAACCTTGCCAAGCGAAACGGTCGCACCAATAGACACACCGGAAAGCTCGGACAAGCGGCTCAGTGTGGCGGGCGCAAACGTCAATGGCACCAGCCCCGGACGTGGCTCGATCACCTTGAGGCCAAATTGCCGGGCGACATTATACCCAAATCCGCTTGACCCCATCTTGGGAATGGAGGGCCCTCCAGTGGCGATGACCAGCGCATCCGTCACAACTTCTTCCGCCTCCGTCGCAAGTCGAAATTCATTCTCATGTCTGGAGATTTGGGTGACTTGGGTTGACGTTCGGATTGTCGCATCCCGTGCTTCATCAAGCAGCATGTCGGTAATCTGCCGGGCAGAGCCATCACAAAATAATTGGCCGTTGTCGCGCTCGTGCCAAGCGATACCGTGCTGATCCACGAGGGCAATAAAGTCAGCTGGCATATAGCGCTTTAGGGCTGATACGCAAAAGCGCGGGTTGTCGGACAAGAAATTATCGGGCGTCGCGTGCAGGTTGGTGAAGTTGGCGCGACCCCCGCCTGAAATGCGAATTTTCTCTCCCGCCTTTGCGGCATGATCAAGCACCAGCACGCGACGCCCGCGCGCGCACGCTTGAGCCGCACACATAAGGCCTGCCGCGCCAGCACCAAGAACCACCAGGTCAAATTTATGCATGTCGGAGGTATAGCCGAAATGTACCGCGGAATATCAAGAAGAATTGAGTGGCAGGAGACGAACGCGCCCAAAAAAACCCATCCGGAACTCGCCGAAAGAAAAAATCTTCCACGTTAACTTTCTTTGAATATTCACTCTCTAAAAACTGAGCATATTACTGGGAGACCGCGCCCGATTCCGACATCTGTGGACCGCCCTCCTTCGATAATTTGGTTGAATAAATGAGCCAGGAGTGGGTCGATGGGCGCAAGAGATACCCTGTTCGAAGAACTTGGCGGCATGCCCTGTCTGGACCGGGTTCACCGCGTGTTTTATGAAAAACTCCTGGCCCATCCGTGGCTACGACAGTTCTTTCAGGGTGTGCGGCGAGAGCACCTGGAATCTCAGCAAAGCGAATTCATGTCGAAGCTCTTTGGCGGTCCCGACATTTATCGGGGAAGAAACCCCAAAGGCGCCCACGTGCACATGTACATCACAGAAGAAGTGTTTCAGGCTCGCCATGACATTCTGGAACGCTCATTGAACGAAGCTGGCATCGCTCCTGATTTGCGGCGGCGATGGCTCGACTACGACATGGGCCTTAAGAAAGCGCTGGTCAAAACTGCCGTTTCGGAATGCGCCGGGCGGTTCGGAACCGACCCTATTATCGCCCCATCTAAGCCCCATTATATTTCATGATCGGGCCCGGTCGGCAGCGCAAAGCTCCTTCCCGCGTCTCATTCGGTGAAAATCTGCGTCGGTATAGAAGGCGCAGCGTGCAAACGGCTAGCGCCGCAATCAACGTCGTTTCGAGCTGAAACGAGAATTTTTCCGTTTTTATTCAATGTGTTGGATAATAATCCTCTCTGCATCGCTGCTCCGGGCGCCTCAAATTAACCATTTACTATTCCGGGTATATCCTAAATCACTGATAACAATGAGTAACTGACGCGCAGCGGCGCAAAAATACGTAGGTTTTTTCTGCTGAATATGTTTCAATCTGTTCATCGTGAGATGAGGTATTCGGGCGCTTGGGGGAGTGGCCGGTTACTTTGGGTGAACAGTCATCCGGTCAAGAATGCTGGATGCTTTGGCGCAGAGGA
>JABJCZ010000404.1 GCA_018668475.1 Alphaproteobacteria bacterium
CCCGCCCGATTTCGGAAGTGCGCGTGTGGTCGCGCGATGAGGACCACGCCATTGAGCTTGCCGCGGTGCTGGAGGCTGAAGATGGCCTGCGCGCAGTCGCGACCCACGACCGCGAAGATGCGAGCCGCTGGGCCGATATCATTTCGTGCGCGACACTCTCGACCAAGCCGCTGGTACATGGCCGCTGGCTAACTCCGGGCACGCATCTGGACCTCGTGGGCGCGTTTCGGGCGGACATGCGCGAAAGCGACGTTGAGGCGCTCGCCCGCAGCCGGCTGTTTGTCGACACCCGCGCCGGTGCCTTGAAAGAAGGTGGCGACGTGGTGCAAGCAATAGAGGCCGGCGTGATCACCGAAACCCAAGTACTGGGCGAGCTGGCGGACCTCGCCTCGGGTGCCATGGTCGGACGAGAGCACGACGCCGACATTACCTGTTTCAAATCGGTAGGTGCCGCGCTGGAGGACCTTGCTGCCGCCAGTCTTGCGTATGAACGTGCAGGCGATCAGGTGAGCCGGCCCTTGCAATGACCACAGCCCCTGCCCGCTCATCCGGCTATACGTTTGATCCCGCAAGGATGGCCCCGGCTGACCCGCCACCGCATACCACAATGCAGTCAGCCAACCCCTCGCCACGCTGGCTGCTGACGTGTGACCATGCGTCCAACACCGTCCCAGCCCACATGAATGCCCTTGGCCTGAGCGCCGCCGAGCTCGACCGCCATATCGGCTGGGATATTGGCGCTGAGGGGGTGGCCCGCCACATGGCCGCGACGCTAGACGCTACGTTGATCTTTGCGGAATACTCACGGCTGGTGATCGACCTCAACCGCCCGCTTGCCTCACCGACTCTGATTCCTGCGCTGGCAGATGGCACAGAGGTGCCGGGCAACACCGATATCAGCGAAGCGGAAATAGCGGCAAGGGCCGAATTTTTCCATGCGAGCTACCACGGACGGATCGCCGATGAGCTGGATCAACGACTAGGGCGGAACGAAGTGCCTGTGCTGGTGGCGGTGCACAGCTTTACGCCGGTTTTCGACAATTTTCATCGCCCCTGGCAGGTTGGTCTGCTCTACGAGCATGACGCGCGGTTGATTGCGCCACTACGCGCCGCCCTGTTAACCGCAGACCCCACTCTTAGTATTGGCGATAACGAGCCTTATGCCATTCGGGGGCCGTCGGATTACACAATTCCGGTGCACGGACAGGGACGCGGCCTGCCACATATAGAGATTGAGATTCGCCAGGATTTGATTGCGAATGAGGCCGGGCAGCAGTACTGGGCGATGTTTCTGACAGATGCCCTCGTTGCAGCGGTGGCGGCCGCCGCACCGTTAACCTTACTCCCGAAAACTAAGGCATAGCGCCCAACTCCCTGAGTCCGCTCGGCGATTCCGGCCTTAAGATTCCAGCAATATTTGATGCACTAGAGTCGTCCTCGGTCGCGCGGCATGTAGCTGCCGGCCACCTCAACGCCGACAGTCATCGCCGGGTGAACAAGAGCCCGAAATCAGCTGCCGGAAGCGACCGCGAAACAGGGGCATGAGGAGGGGCAAGGTATGCGCAGCACAGGGTTTACTATCCACAAAATCAAGCGCTACTTCGCGCGCCCGGGTACGACCGTCGCCATGATGGCGCTGGCAACCCTGGCGGCAACGACAGGCATTCTTGCCGCTGGTCCTGCAACCGCTGAAAATGAACCCGCAACCTTCGTCGATGGCTTTGTCGACAGCATCGGTGACCCGGAAGAAATGTGGGAAGAGGAATCGGCGGCGACCCGCACCATCAACCCTGCGACGAGCCAGACCACGGGCTATACGGGCCATACAGTCAGCAAACCCGTGCGCCTGCCGGCAGAGATTGAAGATCCAACTCTCAATCGGAACTTTATCGTCATCGATATCGTCGTCAACGCCTGAACCACAGCGCCAGCCGAAGTGGTGCCACGCCCTTGGGTGATGGACATCACGCAAATATTCTCTACGATTCGCCCGATCGCGCTGTTTCAGCGCTGAAGCCAACCGGATGATCGGGCCTGCCGCAGTGGATATTCGCCTCTTTTTCCCGCTTGCTGCGGGCATTGTTCTCAATCTATCCATGGGCCTGCTCTACGGTTGGAGCGTGCTGCTGGTGCCGTTGGAAGAGAGTCTCGACTCAAATCGCGCCAGCATCAGCCTCGCCTATTCGCTCTCGTTCATTTTCCTGATGTTCGGCGGCTTCATCACTCATAGGCTGGTGCAATGGATCCCGGCACCGAGCCTGGCACTGGTCACCGGCATTGTCGGCGCCATCGGCCTGGGGCTCGCAGGGTTCGGTGGCTCGCTGACAACGTTGATCATCGGATTCGGCGTGATCTATGGCCTCGCGGCCGGTGTCTCATATTTTTTGGCGATGACAGTCGCAGGCATCGATTCACCGCTTCCGCACAGTGTTTCGCTCAGCCTCAACATGGCAGCATTTGCCCTCGGCGGCGTCGTGTGGCCGCCCATCTTCACCGCGCTGATCAACGGCTTGGACGTTCATACTGCATTGAACATTGCCGCGCTCGTATTGCTGGGTGCCGGAATAGTTGCCTTTGTCATGCTGCGGACTGCCGGCGCCAAGGCCCCCGGTAGCGAAGACGAGGCCGGTATGTTCCAGGACATGCTGACAGATCGCCCACGTATCATCATCGCGCTGTTTTTCGGCTTCACGTTCCTTGCCTTTGCCGCCCTCATGGTCATGGGCCACGCCGCCGGCATGGCAGCCGAATGGCAACTTGAAAACCTCTCGATCGGGCCGATGCTCGCGAACCTCGGCTATATCGGCGGCGCCCTGCTGACCGGGCAAATTTGCCGCTTTGTGCCGGGCCGCATCGTTCTGGTTGGCATCAGTTTAATCGCGGGCGGCGCCATGGTGCTGTCGTGGGCCTCACCCGGCGTGGTGCTGGGCCTCCTGATGATCACGCTGGTTGGTGTCTCATTTGGCGGTGCCGCGACCTCCTACCCAGTGGCCATCACCAAATACTATGGTCTCGCAGCACTGCCCCGGGTCTACGGACGGCTCGCCTTTTCATACGGGATTGGCGGGTTGCTCGGCCCCCTGGCCGCCGGCGCAATTTTTGACGTCCATGGCTCCTATTCACTTGCGATCATCATTGCCGCCATACTTGCGCTACTGGCGGCGGTCGCCCA
>JABJCZ010000405.1 GCA_018668475.1 Alphaproteobacteria bacterium
CACCGTTGGGTGATCCGGTCGATATCTTCCTGGATAATATTCTGCGGCAAGCGAAATGCGGGAATACCCCAAATCATCATGCCGCCCAAACGATCCGTCATCTCATATAGATGCACTTCAAAGCCGGCCTCGCAGAGGTCGTGAGCGGCCACCATGCCGGCGGGGCCGGAGCCAACAATGCCGACGGTTTCCTTGCGGGTGACGGCGAGGGCCGGCGGGTCATAATCGTGGCCGACCTTGTCCATGACAAAGCGTTTCAGGTTGCGGATCTGCACTGTGCCGTCTGAATCGGTGCGCCGGCACGCCGGCTCACACGGGGCGTCGCACACGCGACCGCAAATTGAGCTGAAGGGATTAGTTGCCGTGATGGCTTCATAGGCCTTCTCGAATTCACCATCCCAAATGTGAGCGATGTAAGACGGCGCATCGGTCCCCACCGGGCACGCGATCTGGCACGGTGCCGGCACAAAGTGCAGGTCACTCGTGTCGTCCGGCACTTCGGCTATCAGCGGGCGCAGGCCTTTGGGGGCGGTATTGCTTTGATCGACAGGCATATCAGCTCACCTTGGCGCGCAGCGCTTCTTCGCGCTCGCGATATTCGGGGGCATAGGGAAGGCGAGCCATTTCAGCAGCCTCAGGGGTTAGCGCCACTAGGTCATCCCGGCAGAGATCTCGCACACTTTTGTGACCAAGAGCATGGGTCAGCGCGGCGATTTGCCAGCGTAGGCCTTCGAGATACCGATGGATGTTGCGGGATTCCACTTCCGGCACATAGCGCTTCTCGTGTTCCGGGTCCTGTGTGGCGATGCCGGTAACGCACTGTCCAACGTGGCACTGCATGCAGGCGATGCAGCCACCGGCAATCAGTACTGATGTGCCGACCGCCGCGGCGTGCGCACCAAGCGCCAGCGATTTGACGACATCAAAGCCATCGCGCATGCCGCCCATTAAGATAATTTCCAGTTTACCGGCAGCGCCGATGTCGCCAAGGCCGTCAATGGCGTCGGTAATGGCGGCGATGGTCGGAATGCCGACGTATTCGGCAACCTCTGCGCCGCCGGCGCCGGTTGAGCCCTGCATGCCATCCAGCCCGACGAAATCAAAGCCATCTTTGTAGGCGATTTTAATGTCGTCACGCACTCGGCCTGCGCCGAGCTTGACGCTGATTGGCAACTTGTAGCCGGAGGCCTCGCGCAGTTCCTCGATCTTGATGACTAGGTCATCGGCACCCAGAATATCGGGGTGCCGCGATGGCGAGCGCAGGTCTATGCCCTGCGGGATGCCGCGTATATCGGCGAGTTCCTTGGTCACTTTCTTGGCCATCAACTGGCCGCCGAAACCCGGCTTGGCGCCTTGCGAAATATAGATTTCCAGACCGTCCGCGCGCCGGATATCATGGATGTTCCAACCCAGGCGTCCGCCAAGCATCTGGAAGACCAGCTGATCCGCGGCATCGCGCTGCGCGTCTGACATGCCGCCTTCGCCGGTGTTTTCGGCAATACCCGACATGGCGGACGCCATGGCGATGGCCTGCTTGGTGGATCGGCTCAGCGCGCCATAGCTCATTGGTGCGATCATCACTGGCATGGACAATTTGAGCGGTTGCGCACCGTGCTGGCCGCCGACATCGGTTGCCATCTCAACCTTGGAAACGGGGTCTGGCTCATCACCAGCGTGGCTCAAATCCTTGCGAAAGGCGATGTCATTGAAATGCGGCAATGGCCGCGCACCACCGTAGCCGCGTACCCGATATCGGCCAATCTGCGACTTAATATGAATGTCTTCCTGGATCTTGGGGTTCCAGTAGTCCGACGTGCCTGAGAACGTAAAGAACGGAATGCTTCGCACCTGTTCTTCGCTCTTGGCATAGCGCAGCTTATTGCCCGCGTTCGTGACCTTTTGAAGTGTGCCCTTGAACGGAACTTCGTAGCGGTCGAGAAACTCGCGCACACTGTCCGCCTCGGCGCCGGTCATATCGGTAATTTCCGCATCGGAGCCAACCGACGGGATTTTGCCGGCAACATAAATCTCGCCGGCAGACATATCTTCGCCCACCCGCTCACCTGACTCACCAAGGATGATGATACGTCCGCCATACATCATGTAGCCGGCCATGAAGTTGGCATTACCGGCGCAGCATAGTGTGCCGGCTTTCATCACCTGGCCGGCGCGCGAGCCCATGTTGCCGTGGATCATGATTTCGGCACCGCGAATGGCGACGCCGGGGATGGCGCCTGCATTACCGCGCACGACAACGGAACCGGTGTACATATTGTCGCCCACGCCCCAACCGACATTGGCATCAACTTCAAAGCGTGCCTGATCGGTCAGGCCGCCGCAGAAGTATCCGGCTGAACCATGTACATGAACGTCAACCGGCGAAATCAACCCGACACCAATATGGTGCCGGGCATCCGGGTTGAGAATGTCGATGCGTTCGCCTTGTGCCCCGTATTCGCGAATTTTCTCGTTGGCTTCGCGAACGGATATGGCGGCTAGGTCGATCTGGACCATGTGGCGTAGCTCCCAGGCGGTGGTTCCCGGGTATCAAGTGCTTGACCCGGCAACAGTCGATTCAATGATACTTCTTCAGACGCGATGGCGATCAGATCGCCGGTCTCGTACATGATCATTGGCTTGGCAGCCAGGCGGTCCTTGGCGTAGCCAATTTCATCCTTGGTCGAGACCAGAAAAGAGAATGTTCCATCGAGGTCGTCAATCGAGGTGCGCAGCGCGTCGTTGAGCGGGGTCCCTTGTGCCATCTTGTCGGCAAGGTAGACCGCGACCAGCTCGCTGTCGTTGTCAGTGCGGAATTCAAAGCCGCGCCGCTCGAGGCGCCGCCGCATCTTCCAGTAATTGGTGATCTGGCCATTGTGCACGATGGCCACATCGGAAAACCCGGTCGCCCAGAAGGGGTGCGCGGCTTCCGACTTCACGTCGGATTCAGTAGCCAGGCGCACATGCCCGATCCCGTGAGTGCCGGTGAAGGTGTTCACGTGATAGCGGTCGTCAACCTCGTGGGCGCTGCCGACATCCTTGATGATGTCCAGGCTCTCGCCGATTGAAATGACGGTTGCATCTGGCGCGGCGTGCTCCATGGCATAGGCAAACTGTCGCAGGTCGCCGCTAAAAGTCACGACGACACGATAATTGTCGCCTACGCGCTCATCGCCCGTGATCGTGGCACCGTGCTGGTCCAGCGCGCTCTTGATAAGCTCCACCGAGCGGTCGGCCCGATCATCCGTTCCAACAATAAAGCGCAGCTTCAGCTCGCCCGTATGTTCGCCGCCATACAGCGCGAAACCGGTGGAGTCGGGGCCACGGTGCTGACAGCCGTCGAGCATGTCGATCAGTGCCGCGCCGGTGTTGTCACCTGCGCCGCTGTGCTTGAACATGATGCCGGCAATTCCGCACATTTGGTTTACTCCTGATCACGAAAATCGGGGACCGAATGATAGCCGTCCAGATGAGACGGCGCAATTGATAATATGAATAAATATTTCCTCAGAGGAATTCCCGCGCCCCGCGAAGGGTTCTTTTCCGGATCACCCAGCAGCTAATTTCGCGGGCCTAAAAAATTTGCCAAAGGCGTCTATTTATCTTTATTTTTCAAATAGTTCAGGGGGTAAAAATGACGCCAAAATGGTAGTCTGTGACGCTGCCGTCGGCCTCAATCACGAAATTGGAGGTAATGATACCGCTTGCGCCTTTAAGCGCACCGGTACCGCCCTCAATCGACCACAAAATACCACCATGCAGGACCCCGGGCTCGGCGGCTGGCGCAAAGCTGCCGGAGCCAATGGTATCAAAACTAATGCTGTTGTCCCCGTCGCCGAATTTGACGGTGCCGTACTCCCGAAACTGCACACCTGGCGCGATCTCTTCACCAGCATTGATCGGCACAACCTCGGAGTCGAAAATGGCGCGTCCGCCGGCCACTTCCTCAACCGTGGCATCGACGCCCATGTCGCCGATGCCGCCTACGGTCGTCGTTATCCGGTTGCTGGGTGAGGATGATGCCGCAACATAAACGCCGTCGCCCTCTCTGGGCCCGCCTCGCCCACGAAATTCCATCGCGTAAAGTAACCTTGG
>JABJCZ010000406.1 GCA_018668475.1 Alphaproteobacteria bacterium
AGAACATTTATAGAACAAACTGGAATCAAGTGGTGACCAAGGTTAACAACCGTGAGGTGAAACTCAGGTCACGCGTTAAAAATCGACGCAACGCCCGTCGCGCTCCCAATCCCCGTAGCGGGTTGGCTCAGGCCCGCTCGGGCCACCAGTTTCGCGTTTGGGAGCGGTTTTCTTGCCAGCTGTCGACTGCGCCCCGGTCTCTGTCTCGGGTGCCGGGGGAGTCTCGCCATCGTCTTTCGCCGAGACTGACTGGCCGAGGTTTTTGGTGTTTTGCGTCATGTGATATCTGATACCCCTAATGAGGGAGGATGACCAGCCTGTCGACTTGAAGCCGCGCCCGCGCCCCATACATAAAGGGCCCCGCATTGTGCCGGTCCACCGACGCCGGCCCTTTGCCCCGAATCGAGGTCATTGCCGCACATGAGTTACGCCCGCACGACGCTGTTACTTGCCGCATTGACCGCACTGTTTATGGGCGTTGGCTGGCTGATCGGCGGCATGACGGGCATGGTGATCGCGCTGATGGCGGCGGTCGCCATGAACGGCTTTGCGTATTGGAATTCCGGTACCATGGTCTTGCGCATGTATGGGGCCAAGCCAGCAGACCCCGCCAATGCACCAATGCTCATTAAACTGGTCGAGCAACTATCCTATCGCGCAGGCATACCGGCGCCCCGTGTCTATATTATAGACAATCCTCAACCCAATGCATTTGCCACCGGGCGCAACCCTGAACACGCTGCCATCGCGGCAACCACCGGCCTGTTGCAGCACCTTGGCCCGGAAGAGACGGCCGGCGTCATCGCCCATGAGCTAGCGCATGTGCGGAACCGTGACACCCTGATCATGACCGTGACCGCGACCATCGCCGGCGCCATCACGATGCTCTCGCAGCTGGCATTCTTCATGGGGGCACGTAACAGCCGTGACAACCCGCTGGGACCAGCCGGGCTCATCCTCGTCATGATCGTCGGCCCAATGGCTGCCATGCTGGTGCAGATGGCCATCAGCCGCACCCGCGAATATGAGGCCGACCGGATCGGCGCGGAAATTTGCGGCCACCCGATGTGGCTCGCCAATGCCCTGACCCGACTGGGTGAGATGTCCGGCCGAATCGAGAACAAGCGTGCAGAGAAAAACCCGGCAACGGCGCATCTCTTTATTGTCAATCCGCTGCGTGGACGCTCACTCAGAAACCTGTTCAGCACGCACCCCAGCCTGAAAAACAGAGTCGCTCGACTGCACAAAATAGCCAACAATGCAGAACACGCCGCTAAACCGGCTGGCCCCGCAAATTGATCCCGGAATAAATGCAGTGAGCACCGCCAGCAACGACACGACCACTGGCCCGGTGCCAGCAGCCGCGGACGCCCGCTCGGCTGCCGTCATCGCATTGCAAAAGATTCTCGGCGAGGGCGAAACGGTGGAACGATCGCTCGATTCCAGCCCCGGTTACCGGGCCCTACCTACACGCGAGCGGGCCTTTGCGCGGCTTCTATTATTGACGTCGCTGCGCCGATTGGGCGAGATCAATGCGGTCATTGACCGTTTTATGAAACAGCCCCTGCGACCACGTTTGGCCGGAGCGCGCCACGTCATGCAAATTGGCGCCTGTCAGCTGCTGTTTCTCGACACACCGGCGCACGCGGCTGTCTCAACTGCGGTGGACCAGGTGGCGTCGGATCGCGTGTTGCGCCCCCTCAAAGGTCTGGTCAACGCTGTCCTGCGGCGAATATCGGAAGGGCGCACCAGCCTGCTGGAGGACCTCGATACTGACCGAATCAACATGCCGGACTGGCTCTGGCACCGCCTGTGCCCGGTCTATGGCGAGATCACAGTACGGGCCATCAGCGCAGCCAACAGACGCGAGCCAGTGCTGGACCTCACCCTGAAATCACCGGCTGACAAACAGGAATGGGCCAACCGCCTTGGGGCAGCCTGCCTAACGAGCGGCTCGCTGCGGCTCGAAAAAGCCGGGCGCGTTGAAGAATTGCCCGGCTTCGCCGATGGCGCCTGGTGGGTTCAGGATGCGGCGTCTGCGTTGCCAGCCCGTCTGCTCGGCGATGTGACGGATTGTCTGGTGATCGATCTGTGCGCCGCGCCCGGCGGCAAATCCGCGCAGCTCATCGCCGCCGGTGCCAGGGTTACGGCTGTGGAACGCTCGGCTGGGCGCACCCGCCGCTTGCGAGAAAACCTGCGACGGCTCTCCCTTGACGCAAAAATCGTCAAGGCAGATGCCGCAACTTGGCGCCCGAAGATACTCGCCGACGCCGTGTTGCTGGATGCGCCGTGCAGCGCCACCGGCACGATGCGCCGCCACCCCGAGGTTCCCTGGACCCGCCAGGCGGAAGACATTGAACGCCTGAACAAACAACAGGATGAGCTGCTCGACGCTGCCTGTGCCATGGTGAAACCTGGCGGGCGCGTGGTCTACACGGTTTGCTCGCTGGACCCATCCGAAGGTGAGGAGCGAGTTTCGGCTCTGTTGGCGCGGCACCCGGACATGGCACGAGAAGCGGTAAATGCGGCGGCACTTGGCGCGCCCGCAGAAGCCGCGACCGCCGATGGTGACCTGCGCACCCTGCCGTGTTACTGGGCTGACACCGGCGGGTTGGATGGCTTCTACGCGGCCTGCTTGCGGCGCAGTTCCTAAGCTGCTACCAAACTCAAATGCAACAGGCTCTCCGCATCGCACCGTCAATCCTGTCGGCAGACTTTGCTCGCCTCGGAGAGGAAGTCCGGGCAGTAACGGACGCTGGCGCCGACTACATCCACATTGACGTAATGGACGGGCATTTCGTGCC
>JABJCZ010000407.1 GCA_018668475.1 Alphaproteobacteria bacterium
CGATTTCGAGTTGTTGGTCCACAGGTCGATTTGGGCGTTCGCGGATCATGCGCAACATGTCGTGCATTTCCGGCACGGCTTCATCAAGGGTTCGCCCCACCAGATTCGCTTCTTCCTCATCCAGCAGGCGCAGCGCCGACGGATTAGGTAGTGTGATACGACCGCTTTCATCAAGCCCGATCACGCCGGCTGACACGCCGGACAGCACTGCCTCGGTAAACCGCCGGCGTTCATCCAGTTGCTCATTTGTGTCGACAAGTTCCCGTCGCTGCGCATCCAACTGGTCGGTCATCCGGTTAAACGCGCGTGAAAGCGTGCCAATTTCGTCGCCCTGGTCCCCTTCCACCACGCGGGCACCAAGGTCGCCTTTTCGAACCCGCTCCGCTGCGATAATGAGCTCGCCAATGGGGTGTGCTAATCGGTTGGCAAAATACAGCCCCATCCAGACGGAAGCCAAAAGGACGAGAAGCGCGACAACAACAAAGATCAGAACGAAGGTGACCTGAATGCCGGATTTACGGCTTTCAAGTTCGCGATAACCACCCACCGCCCCCTGGACGCGCTGCATATGAACTATGACTCGCGCCTCAATAAATCGCCCGACCAATAGATAGGCGTCAACGAATCCGTCCAGGCGGATCAGCGCCCGGACTCTGTTCTGGGTGCGGTCGCTGAGAATAACGACCTCTCCGTCGGCGGCCCGTTGCAGAGCCGATTCCGGTAGCCGTTCCAACTCTAGTGACAGGCTAAGCGCGTCGCGCGCAATGATGCCGCCATTTCTGTGCACCACCGCAGCTTCGGCCAACGAACGTAGATCAGCCAAGCGTTCGACTACCTGGCTGAAGCGTGAGGGATTGCGCGCGATGTAGGGGACCTGCCGGTTGATATCTGCTGCCATGGACAATGCGTCGGCCCGAATGCTTTTGCGGTGCTCCTCGACATACGCTTCGGCAACGACCAAAGACTGCTCAAGTGCGGTAGACACCTGCTTACTGAACCAGGCCTGAAGGCCGAAGTTCAGAAACAAGGCAGAAAATATCACGACCACGATAGATGGAGCGACAGCGGTCAGGCTGAACAGTGCGACCATGCGGGTATGCAAGCGTGAGCCAGCGGAGCCGCGCCGTCGTTCAAGCCATAAGCGCACCAGGCGGACGGATACGATGGCGCCAAGAAGAAGCAAAAGCACCAGATCGATGTTCAGCAAAATGAAGACGTTTTGACGGTCGTCGCCGAACGGTAGTGTCCCGGTCAGAGCGACGTATGTGGCAATACCGGAAATGACCGATGCGACAGCGAGGGCGATAGCTAACTTTCGCCCAATCCCGGCCCGCATCATCCAATTCCACAATCGGATTCTCAGCCGCGGCAATGGCTGGCCCATTTGGCCCGTATTGCCTTGCGAGTTCGTCGCGCCCGGTGGGGTATTGGAGTCAAGGTCGACCACTACTCTGCCCCATGCTGCGATCGGCCTCGATCTCGTGATCTTTCATTTTTTTCCGAAGTGTATTTCGGTTCAGGCCGAGCAGGCCAGCTGCCTTGATCTGGTTGCCTCTTGTTGCAGCCAGGGTGACGGACAGCAAGGGCCGCTCGATCTCTTTCAAGATGCGGCCGTAGAGGCCGGCTGGCGGCAGATCATCGCCATGCGCCGCAAAATAATCACACAAATGTTTTTCGACGGCGAACGAAAGCCCCCCTTCCGACGTGGCGGGTGTTAACGCGTTGAGGTCAGCAATTGGCGCTGTCGTTTCGGCCCCCTCGGACAGTTCTGCCGTGACGGCCCATTCGTCAATGGAGTCATCGGCGTGGAGTGCGACAAGACGGCGTGCAAGATTCTCCAGTTCCCTGACATTGCCCGGCCAGCGATAATCATTGAGCCTGTTGAGCGCATCGGTGGTCATGGTTTTTTGTGGCAGGTCGGCTTCGCTTGCTGCCGTGCTCAGAAAATGTCGCATCAGCAGCGCGATATCATCGCGGCGCTCTCGCAGCGGCGGAAGCCGGATTGGCACAACATTCAGGCGATAGAAAAGGTCCTCGCGAAAAAGCCCCTGATTGACAAGCTGACGCAGGTTCCGATGGGTTGCAGCAACGATGCGCACGTCGGCGGAGATGGCTTCTCGCCCACCGACGCTCGTGAATTCACCTTCCTGAAGGACGCGCAGCAAACGGGTCTGCGCCTCTATTGGCATGTCGCCAATTTCATCAAGAAACAGTGTGCCGCCCCGAGCCTGTTCAAAGCGTCCGCTCTTGCGTTGGGACGCGCCGGTAAATGCCCCTTTCTCGTGACCGAACAACTCGCTCTCTATCAACTCCCGAGGAATTGCAGCCATGTTGATTGCGACGAAAGGTCCGTGTTTGCGTTTGCCGAAATCGTGCAGTGCGCGAGCAACCAGTTCCTTGCCCGTCCCGGATTCGCCGACAATCATCGCGGTCAGGTCCGTCGCTGTCAGCCGTGCAATGACACGGTAAACGTTCTGCATCGCAGGCGAGCGACCGATCAGCGGCAACGCGCCTTCGGCATCAAGTTGCTGTTGGTCGGTGTCATTGCCGCTGTCGGTAGCATTGGTATCGTTGAGCGTGGCAAGGGCGCGCCCGACGGCGCCGGTTACGTCAACCAGGTCAAATGGCTTGGGGAAATATTCGAAAGCGCCGCGCTCTGTTGCCTTGACGGCAGTCAGCAAGGTGTTGCGCGCGCTCATGACAATAACGGGCATGTTGGGTCGAGCCTGGCGAATTCTTGGCAATACATCCAATCCGTCACCATCCGGAAACATGACATCCGTAATCAACAGATCGCCTTCACCAGCCTCCACAAGGTGCCACAGGGCCGCGACTGTGCTTACGGCACGTACTTCGTAGCCGTTGCGTGCCAGCGCTTGATGCAGCACAGCCCGAATGGTTCGGTCATCATCTGCAATGATAACCGTTGCGGATCGCTGCTCACTTTTGATTGCATCGCTCATGGACCTACGCGCCTCTGTCGTCAGTGCTTGCTGACGGCTCACTTGGCAAACGCACCCGAAAGATGGTTCGGCGCGGCTTACTTTCTACATCAATCATACCAGCATGGTCGGCAACCGTCTTGGCAACCAGCGCGAGACCCAGCCCTGTGCCATAAGATTTTGTGGTGATAAAGGGGTCGAACAGATGCGGCAATACGTCATCGGGAATTCCAGCGCCGTTGTCCTGAATGCTAACAACAATCGGTAGTCTGGTGCGCGACCGTCCCAGGCCCTCGGTCATACTGAGGCCGGTTTCATAACGCGTTGTAATAATGATCTCCGCCGCCTGATCGGGCGAAGCTTCGGCCGCATTCTTCAGCAAATTCAAAAAAACCTGCACCAAAGCATCCCGGTGCCCCATGACCGGTGGCAATGAAGGGTCAAATCGTCGATCAATGGTGACGCCTTTAGCGAACCCGCTGGCCGCAACCGTGCATACGTGATCGAGAATGCGGTGAATGTTCAAAGGAGTGGTGGTGATTGGCACGCTGTCGCCAAAAACTTCCATGCGATCGATCAGATTGCCGATTCGGTCGGTTTCTTCGCGGATCATCCTCAGCAATGAAGCGTCGTCGAGTGAAGCTGTGGCTTCCAGCAGTTGGGCGGCGCCACGGATGCCCGAAAGCGGGTTTCTGACTTCGTGTGCCAGTGTTCCTGCCATGGCGGCCACGCTGCGGCCGGCCCGGCGGCGCGTGACCTGTGTGTCGAGCTGGGCTGCGATTGTGCGTTCATGCAGGGCCAAAACAACACTGTGAGCTGGTAGCTCTGTGGGCGCTGCCTGAATATCAACGTTGAACTGGTCGGCTTGTCCGGGCAAGTCGAGTGCCACACCGTGTTCGACGACCGCCCTGCCCTGGCGTCTGACGCGGTTGAGTATCTCTATGACCGGGCTGTCATTGGCAAACACGATATGTAGGCCGTGCGTCTGCAATGATACCAGACTGGTGCGGAGCAATGACTGGGCCGTCGGATTGGCGTAAGCAACATGATCAGCGGGATCAACTACAATAATAGCGAGCGGCAGCGCCTCCAGGGCATCCGCAGTAATTGCGGCCTGGTCACCACTGTGCATAAGGGCTGGCGCTGATTGTTGGGTTGCCACTATGGTCCGTGTCCTGGTTCGGCTCGCATCGAGCTGCCTAAATTATAGACAAATTCATATGTGCCTCAATATGAGGCATCGTATAGATGACGAATCATTGGGTAAAGTCTCCCCAAATATTGAACGCGGGCGAAGGAACATGTCAGTTGGCTAATTGTGTAGCGCTTGTGGTCGCCGCCGGTCGGGGTCACCGCGTCGGCGGGCCTTTACCCAAGCAG
>JABJCZ010000408.1 GCA_018668475.1 Alphaproteobacteria bacterium
ACCTTGCCGACGGCGGCTTCATCAGCGACATCCAGCTCATATGCCCGGCAGCCGGCGAGCCGGCTCGCGGTTGCATCGAGTTTCTCAGTGTTGCGGCCGGTGATGGTGACCTGTGCGCCGGCAGCGTGAAGCGCTTCGGCTACAGCACCGCCGATACCATGGGCGCCGCCTGTGACGAGTGCGTGTTTGCCTTGGAGGGAGTTTATCATTTCGGGTCAATTTCTTCTGTTGCTGAAGTTGTTCAGTAAGACGCGTGACTTTTATTTCAGGCCCAAAACAACTATGCGGCAAGGTAATTGTGCCTCGTTGCCAGTTGATTTCTGGCGGGTACGCGTCTTCGGACCGGGCGCGCGTCCGCCGTCTTACCTGGCGAACAGATAATTCACGTGCACACAACAATTAGGTCGAAAAAACTACCGGGTTCGACCCTGAGTTTGACGAAGATGGTTCAGACGGCCAGCCGGCCAGCGCGCTCGCGCTGACCGGCTGACAGATTATTCGGCGGCCTGGGCGCCGGGCACGATGCCGCTCATGTCGCCGTATTTATCGTTCCAGCTCTCGTCGTAGCCATAATCGGCCTTGGCCTGGGCGACCGATATATAGCCTTCGAGAACATCTTCGACGACGGCGCGCGGATCCCGTTGTTTCGGGCTGCCGAAGCCACCACCACCGGGGGCCTTGACCGATATCCGTTCACCAGCCAGCACCGGCACGTTGGAATACTTGCTGGGGCTGACCTTGCCGAACGCTTCGACCATAGTTTGCCAGTCATTTGCGCCTTCGGCCTGATAAAGGGTCGCGCCGCAAATGCCTTCGTAGCCATCAAACAACCCCCAAGCCTTCTTCTTGTGTTTGTTTGTCATCTGGCTGATGAGAATGTCACCGCCCGTGCACAGCATGGTCTTGGAAATGCTCAGGCCACCACGGTGTTCGCCGGCCCCGCCTGAATCCTGGCGAAGTGCATACTCCTCCACAATCCACGGATAGCGCGTTTCAAACACTTCGGTCGGCGTATTGGCGCAGTTGCCGTTGATGGAATCAGTGGCGTCATTGCCGTCAGCAAATTCGCGAGCGCCATAGCCCACATAGGTGAAGTCAAATGCACCGAAGGGCTGGTCGTTGTCCTCGTCCCAGCCACCGAACACAAAGCAGCCGTGAGTTGTCCCTTCTGAGGCCATGACCCGTCCCGGTGTCGCCTTGGAGAACGCACCGAATATGCAGGCAACGATCAGCGGGTGAGTCTCTGTGTTGCCACCGACATTGGAGCCCGGGTAATTCACATTCATGATGGTGCCGGCTGGCGCGATCACTCGTATAGCCCGGAAGCAGCCTGAGTTTTTCGGAATTGATTCATCGGTCAGATGCAGCATTGCATTGAACGAGGCTGAATACGCGACCCCGAGCGTCGCGTTGATTGGCCCTTTGGCCTGGGGGGACGAGCCGGTGTAGTCGATGACGACTTCATCGCCCTGCACATGAACCGTAACCTTGATCGTATATTCCTTGTTCTCGATGCCGTCGTCCTCAAGGCCATCTTCAAATTCATAGCGGCCATCAGGAATCGAAGCAATTTCGGCGCGCATGCGCTGCTCGGAATAGTCCATCAGGTCTGAGACGGTCTGACGGAACGTGTCCTTGCCATACTTCCGAATGAGGTCAATCAGGCGCTGCTCGCCGAGGTCCACCGCGCTGATCATGGCGCGCAAGTCACCATAGTTGCCGCGCGGGGTGCGAACATTGGCCAGAAGCAGTTTCCAGACTTCCGGCACGTCCTTGCCACCCTTGATGATCTTGACGGGTGGGATGCGCAGGCCTTCATGGAAAATTTCTGTCGCTTCACCGGGGAAGCCGCCGGGAACCATGCCACCCACTTCGACAAAGTGGCCAATGGTCACGGCAAATCCCATGAGCTCGCCATCCACAAAAATGGGCTTGAACATGGTGTGTTCAGGCGTGTGCAGGCCGCCGCGGTAGGGGTCGTTATGGACGATCACGTCGCCTTCATGAATATTGGCCAGCGACACTTCCTTGACCATCGAGCGGACCAGCAATGGTACGCCGCCGATTTGCGCCGGGCAGTATTCTGCCACCGCAATCATTTCACCTTCGGGGCTCGCGAGAGCGCAGGTGAAATCCTCAGCTTCCGAGAAAATGGTGGAATAGGCCGTTTTCTGGACGTTCACGCCCATTTCCCGGCAGATCGCCACCATTGCGGATTCGACGATGTTCATCGTCACCATGTCCATAACGCGTACTCCTCATTTTCCCTCAAACTGAACCAACACCTGAACTTTATCAGCCTGTTTAGCTGCAGACTGAACTCGATATGTCAGGCGGTTTCGTGGATGCCCTGGCGGGGAAGCGGAATGCGTGGCTCGTCGACGCCCTTGGCACGGGCTTCGGCCCACTCAATACACCAGTTCGAGCAGAACAACTTCTCTTCCTCGGCGACCTTGGCTTGGATGCCGTCTTCATAGATCAGCATGCCGCAGTTGTCGCATTTAACGTAGCGCTCGATGTAATAGCCGTTATCGGAAAATCGCATGGTCTCAGGCTTTCTCTGGTTCGCTTGTGTCTAGTCGGTGGCAGCCGCGATACGGCCGATCAGAAGGTGACCGTAATCATCCACACGCACGGCATCACCCGGGCGAACAACGGTCACGGATGCTGGCTCTTCCACTACTGCTGGGCCTACAAAAGCATGACCGGCGAGCAATTCGCTGCGATCGTAAATTGCAGTATCGTGGGTGCCGTCATCAAAAATAACAGGGCGAGAACCTCGGGGCTTCGCTGCGCCTTCGGCCTTTTCCAGCTTCGGCAGGTCCGGGCTCTTGGTCAAGGCGACCGCCGTCAACTTGACGCTGATCATCTCGATCAGCTCACCCGGAATATCGAAATTAAAGCGATCAAAGTGGGCGCGGTGAAAGCTCTCCCAAATGGAAGCAATAGTCTCGTCGTTGAATTCCTCGAAGGCGATTGGCACTTCGAGTTCATGGTTCTGGCCGAAATATCGCATTTCGAGTGAGCGGTAAATCTCGATTTTTCCGGTGTAACCCTGGCTCTTCAACGACACGATGGCCTCGTTGGTGAGTTCGCTGATGACGCGGTTGGCGTGGTCCTTGTCGAACGCCATGGCGGTCATCTGGGCGGTCCGCTCAAGGTCGATCCGGGCATCGGTCATAATAAAGCCGAACGCCGAGAACTGGCCGGGGTGATTGGGAATGAGGCCACTTGGAATGCCGGCATGGTGCATCAGGTCAGATACGTGAACCGGGCCTGCGCCGCCAATGCCGAGCAACGTAAAGTCGCGCGGATCAAGGCCGCGCTCGGTCAGCACAGAACGGAGCGCACCGATCATATTGTTGTTGGCGATCTGCACCATGGCCAGCGCGGTGTCTTCAACTGATTTGTCGATCTGTTTCGCGACGGCTTCAATGGCGGTTCGTGCGGCATCGCCATCAAGCTTCATTGCGCCGCCGAGGAAATTGTCGGGGCTGATCCGCCCGAGAACGACGTTTGCGTCTGTAACTGTAGCTTCCGTGCCGCCCTGGCTGTAGCAGGCGGGGCCTGGCGCTGCGCCGGCGCTTTGCGGGCCAACCCTCAGCATGCCGCCTTTGTCGATCCACGCCAGTGAGCCGCCACCGGCGCCCATGGTGCGAATATCGATCATCGGAATCTGGATGGGTACACCAAACTCGATTTCGAAGCTGGTGGTGAAGC
>JABJCZ010000409.1 GCA_018668475.1 Alphaproteobacteria bacterium
CCGCCTCTGCCACGCGTCGTCTGTTGCAGCTCTGCTGGAGTGCATTGGCTCCGGTGCCGTGACCGCGAGTTTCAATGAGGCCGTCAATTCCGACGTCATTATCGTGATTGGCGCCAATCCCACGTCCAATCATCCGGTCGCCGCCACATTCATCAAAAATGCCACCAAACGCGGTGCTAAGCTGGTTGTGCTCGACCCTCGCGGCTCGGCATTGACGCGCCACGCCTCGCACTTTCTGCAGTTCAAGCCCGGTGCGGATGTCGCGCTACTGAACGCGATGATGCATGTCATCGTCGAGGAAGACCTTTGCGACGCGCAGTACATCAGCGCGCACACCGAAGGCTTCGAGCAGATGCGCACGCATCTTGCCGACTTCGCGCCGGAGGAAATGGCCGCAGTCTGTGGCATTGAAGCAGACGTTATTCGTGAGGTCGCCCGAATGTATGCGACCGCCGATGCCGGTCTTATTTTTTGGGGCATGGGCGTCAGCCAGCATGTGCACGGCACCGACAACGCGCGCTGCCTCATCTCTCTGGCGTTGATGACCGGCCAGGTCGGCCGCCCCGGCGCCGGTCTGCACCCGTTGCGCGGACAAAATAACGTTCAAGGCGCATCCGATGCCGGCCTGATTCCGATGATGTACCCGGATTACAAACCTGTGACCGACCCGGCCCACCACGACTTCTTTTCGAATTACTGGCAGGCCGAGCTTGACCGTGAAAAAGGCCTGACCGTGGTCGAGATCATGGATGCCGTCCATGACGGCAAAATCAAGGGCATGTACATCATGGGCGAAAACCCTGCGATGTCGGACCCCAACTCCCATCACGTGCGCGAGGCTTTCGCCAAAATTGACCACCTCGCCATACAGGAAATTTTCCTGACGGAAACCGCGTTCTTTGCGGACGTTGTCTTGCCTGCCACTGCCTGGCCGGAAAAAGATGGGACGGTGACCAACTCCAACCGCCAGATACAGATGGGCCGGCAGGCGCTGGAGGCCCCCGGCGAAGCCCAGGCGGACTGGTGGATTCTGCAGGAACTCGCAAAGCGCATCGGACTCGACTGGAACTACGCGCATCCGCGCGACGTATTTGCCGAGATGGCAGGGTGCATGCCGTCGTTCAGCAATATTACATGGGAGCGGCTCCAGACGGAGAGCGCCGTCACCTACCCCTGCGACGCGCCGGACGAGCCCGGCCACGATGTTATCTTTGGTGATGGCTTTCCGACTGCCTCCGGCCGCGGCAAGTTTGTGCCCGCCAGCATTATTCCGCCCGACGAGATGCCCGACGATGAATACCCGATGGTATTGACCACCGGCCGCCAGCTTGAGCATTGGCATACCGGCGCCATGACCCGGCGCGCCAGTGTGCTCGACCAGCTTGAGCCCGAAGCCGTCGGCCACATGGCGCCAGCGGAATTGGCTTACATGGGTCTGGAGCCGGGGGACGATATTGCCGTTGCAACCCGTCGCGGGACTATTCTGGTCAAGGCCCGCGCTGACTCCGGCGTACCAAAAGGCGTCATCTTCGTACCCTTTTGCTACGCGGAATCACCCGCAAATATGCTGACAAACCCGGCCCTCGATCCAGTCGGAAAGATACCCGAGTTCAAGTTTTGCGGCGCCCGGGTCGAGCGCGCGACACCCACCACCACGCCCGCCGCTACGCCTGCGGCGGCCGAATAGGTCAAATTTTCAGCCATGACCACCGTGGCAAATGTGCCGGCGCCGGCATCTGGCATGCTCAGTGATCTTCAGGCCGGCATTGTCGGCGACGCTAAGCTGGTACTCATCGGCCTCAATTGGACCCTCGTGCAGGGGCCGCACGGGATCGGGTTGGCCCATACGCCTGTGCGAGGCACCGCTGGATGCCGCACCTCACCGGCGCCTGGCGATTATGCCGGCACGGCTTTGGCCGATCTGGCTGCACTGGCTGGCGCCAACAATATCTTCGAGCGCGCCATCGGTTTTGCTGCGATCAGCGCGCACCACAATCGAGCGGATTTACCCGGAGCCGAGAGCAACGGCCTTGACCTGCTCGACGGAACGGGACGCAAGACCGTCGTCATTGGCCGTTTTCCCCGACTCAACGAGCGTTTTCCGGAGGCCGTTGTCATAGAGCGGGAGCCCGGGCCCGGTGATCACCCGGAAAGCGCCGCACCAGAGCTTCTGGCTCAGGCAGAACAAGTGCTGATGACCGGCTCAACGCTGACTAACGGCAGTCTGACCGGGCTTTTGCCGCTCATTCCGTCCGCCGCTTTTGTCGTTCTGGTGGGACCGAGCACGCCGCTCGCGCCGATCCTATTCGACCATGGAATCAATGCACTCTCAGGGCTTGTCGCACTGGATGAAGACGCAATTATCCGCTGCATAAGTGAAGGAGCTGCAGTCTCCGCCATTCGCCCATACAGCCGCTTCCTGACGTTACAGCGCGACTAGATCGCGGCGTCGGCCAGTTCCTCTGCGCGCGCCAGATCTTCTGGTCGATTGGCATTCAGAAACGGGTCGACCGGCACATGGGAAAATGCCACCGCCGGGCATATAAAATCAGCCGTAAAACGATCAATTTTGCGCACATCTTCGGTCACCAGCGCCTGTTTCAAGGCGGCACGACAACTCAGCGGCCAAAGCCCGACAACCGGATGCGTTCTTCCGGCTGATGCAGCGCAGGCCAATGCATCTCCGCCATCAGCCTGCTGCGCCCCCGCGACCAACCGCGTGACGAGATCGCGAGGCAAAAAGGGGGCATCGGTCGGAATGCTCACAATCCAGCGGCATTCGGGTGCCTCACGCGCCGCCCACTCCAACCCGGTGAGAATGCCCGCAAGGGGCCCCGCAAACCCCGATACAACGTCGGGCACAACGGGCAAACCAAAAGCAGTGAACCGCGCTGGATCACCTGCAGCATTCAAAACCATCCGGGTCACCTGAGGCCGAATACGCTCGATCACATGCTCCAGCAGCGGCTTGCCACGCAATTGTTGCAGACATTTGTCGCCGCCGCCCATGCGGCGCGAAAGCCCCCCTGCGAGCAATACCGCAACAACCCTGGCACCAGCGTCCATTCCCGGCTCAGCCATAGTCTCCCCATCCCATTGCCGCCTCACTGGCGATCATCGGCTCAGCGCCCAGCAACTGGCCCATCAAAATCTGATTTTCGTCATCAAGGTCTTCGAGCTCATTGTGCATCAGACACCCCGGTGTCTCGTCTGGTCGGGGTGGGCGATTCAGATTCTCAACGGCGCGCAATGAGGACGACCGCTCAATGCCCGCCGCAGCGCCCAGACGTTCTCGCAAACGCTCGACGAGCAGGGTCTCCGCCAGGTTGAGGAGTTCGGGGTCAAAACTCTCACCACAGGGCGCATAAAGAAACCGCGTGCGAACGGCCTCATCCAATGCGAGCGCTGCGACACGCGGAAGATCATTGTAAGCCGCCATCCGGGCACCGACCCCGCGCTCGACCGCTACATCGCCTGCACTGTCCCGGAGCACATAATCCAGCCCCAGCGTCCCCCGAAGATGTTCGTCGAAGCGCTTGAAAAGATTCACTGTTTGCCCGCCGTATGCAACCAGTCGGCCGCCTTGATACGATTTGACTCGAAGATAGATACCGGCGCGGGATAGAGCGTCCAGATCGTCACCTACCGCCACCGGAATACACCCTGCCGCGACCGGCCCCTGCCAGTTCAATGCAATGTCCATCAGTGCGCTCGCTTCAATCGCTGGCGCTATCGGCCCGGGCTGATTTCCGCTGGTGACGGCCGCCCTCGGCAGCGACATCGCGGGCATCCGCGTCATAGATAATGCGCTCCGCCCCTGACAACGCCACAAAACGTGAACCGCGAGCACGCCCGATAAGGGTCAGCCCGGCGCGACGGGCAAGATCAACTCCCCAGGCCGTAAATCCGGAGCGCGATATGAGGACCGGAATCTGCATTTGGACGGCTTTGATAACCATCTCGCTGGTCAGCCGGCCAGTGGTGTAAAACATCTTGCCTTCCGGCTTCCAACCCTCGAGGAACATGAACCCGGCAATCTTGTCGATGGCATTGTGGCGCCCGACATCCTCCATATAGACCAGCGGCTCATCGCGTTCACACAGAACGCAGCCATGAATCGCACCGGCTTTGAGGTAGAGGCTCGGCTGCGTATTAATCTTTTTACTTAATGAATATATCCAACTGGTTCTAATAGAATAGTTTTTATCCAAAATAACGCTGTCAAACCGATCCATCAAATCACCGAACATGGTCCCCTGGGCGCAGCCCGACGTGAGGGTTTTCCGGCGCAGCAGTTCCTCATGATCCGTGGTTCTTGCGGTCCGCACGACGACGGTTTCCACCTCTTCGTCATAGTCGATCCCGGTAATCTCGTCGTCCCCGGCAAGCATGTTCTGGTTTAGCAGATAGCCAACCGCGAGCTGTTCCGGCCGGTCGCGAATTGTCATCACCGTCACGATCTCCTGACGGTTCAGATAGATCGTCAACGGGCGCTCCTCGACCACCGAAACGGCAACCGGAGCGCCGTCCTGATCTATGCCCTCGATATTTCGGGTAAGGCCGGGGTCATCGGGGTTTGGCGTAACCGAGAATTGTGTCATCTTGTCATGAAGCGATACACGTCTGCGCGTGGGTCGGCAGGGGGAATTGCCGACGCTGATGTTATTGCAATCGCCGCAATGCTGCCACATCGCGGAGCCATTATAGAGTCCGGTTTTGTGAGACAGCGTTAACACATTGAAAACAATACTTTCGTTCAATGCCGGCTGGAACAGGTCCGACGCACCGCGAGATGCATGTCGGCACCTTCCGTATGTGGCACTACATAGGAATTACGCCTTGAATCTGCACGTAGCAGGGCCAACACGATGAGCGACGGCATCAAAAGACGCGGCAAGCGCCTCACATTTCATGTGGGCGACGGCGCAACGCGCCCAGATGACCTCGCCCTGCAGCTCGCGGAAAGCCCGATTACTGGCGAGGCGGCGCTGGAGTTGCTGGGCCAGCGCGTGCTCGATGCGCTGGAGCCGTGCTACGCAATGGACGCTGCGGGCAATGTCATTTTTGCCAACCAGCCCTTCCGAAACCTTCAGGTCTTTGCCCATCAGCCGGCCGATGACAGCACCTCGGTTGCCAGCCTGGAAGCCCAACGCGCCGGTCTGGCCACCGTCGATCAAATCTATCGCCGGATACTCCGTGATCCCCAGCCAGTGGAACTGGTTGAGTCGGCTGTCAGCGGTGAAATGCCGCTGCGCTACCGATCCCACCACGTTCCGGTGCTGGACGAAGGCGGTGCGCTGGTCGGCATTTGCGGCATTTATCGCAACGTCGGCGCTGCTGAAGCCAATGAACGCCTGGCACGGTCTGTTGTCGAGACTCAGCTTGCCAGCGTCGAAGCGCTGGCCGACTGGACCTGGCGCGTAGACGTCGCGCTCGTATTGACGGAGATCAGTGAAGGGTTGCGGATCAGCACCGGTCTGGAACCTTATCTTTTTCTCGGCAAGGCGCTGGTGGAAATCGGTCGATTTGAGGGCCTTAATCCGGGCGGAACCGATGCCCTAGCCCGGATACGCGAGCGCCAACCCTTTCGCAACGCGCCATTTCGCATTGTCAGTGCCGGCGGCACGCCCCTGCTCTTTCGAATGAGCGGCATGCCGCTGTTTTCTGAGGACAACGAGCGCTTTCTGGGGTAACGCGGCACTGCGATGGCTGTGGAAGAGGTCGCTGATACCAAGGCCGCCATCGCCGCTCTAGAGCACCGACTGGAGAAGCTGACCGGGGAAAACCGTGAACTGGATACGGCCCGCCGCGATGCGAACCGCGCCACCGAGGCTCGTGACCGGTTTCTGGCCACGGTCAGTCATGAGCTGAGAACACCACTGAATGCAGTGATCGGATTTTCCGAGATATGCACGAGCGAATTGTTCGGCGCCCTACCCGACCCCTACCTCGGATATGCGAAGGATATTTTCGGGGCTTCCAGCCATCTGATGGAGCTGGTCAACGACCTGCTCGATCTCGCCCGAATTGAACGGGACGAGCTGGCAGTCCGCTGCGAGGTGACCGACCTTGCAGAACTGGTCGATGGAGCTGCCGCAATGGTTTCCCTGGAAGCCAGCCGAAAGGCCGTCGACCTCGAACTGGAGACCAACGAGGTCTCCTCCGTTTTAGCTGACCCGGTTCGCGCACGGCAGATTTTGGTGAATTTGATCAACAACGCGGTCAAATACTCAGGTAGTGGCTCGCAGGTTTTTGTTCATGCGGCGGTCGCTGACGCGGGATACGCTCAGATTACCATTCGAGATAACGGCCCCGGCATACCGGATGATTTGTTGGGCACCATTTTCGAGCCATTTGAGCGGGCTAGCGGGTCCGCAAATGACGACGGAATGGGAATCGGTCTGTATGTTTCCCGGCGGCTGGCTCGCCTAATGGATGGCGACATCAGTGTCGACAATGCGCCGGAGGGCGGTGCCTGCTTCACGGTAACCCTCCCCATTGCCGACAATAGCACCGCACGCTGACAAAAACCCTTGTTCGCAGTGGGATTTCCATTGATTCTTTGAGGGCGACATCAGCTCTCCGGCGCCCTATATAATAGGGAGCAACCGAGGATTAATAAGCCCATGTTGAGCAAGCCATGTTGACCGACCCCTTTGGCCGTGATGTGACCTATCTTCGCGTGTCTGTGACGGACCGGTGCGATTTCCGATGCGTCTATTGCATGTCGGAACATATGTCGTTTTTGCCGAAAGCCGACCTCCTCAGTCTGGAAGAGCTTGACCGCGTCTGCAGTGCCTTCGTTGGCCTGGGCGTACGCAAGCTCAGGATTACAGGCGGCGAGCCGTTAGTCCGGCGGGGCATCATGACCCTCTTTCAAGCATTGTCCCGGCACCTTGACGCGGGCGACCTAGAAGAGCTGACCCTGACCACAAACGGCAGCCAACTGGGAAAATATGCGAGCGATTTGGCAGCCTGCGGCGTCAAGCGAATCAATGTGTCGCTCGACACCATTGATGCCGACAAATTCAAGGAGATCACGCGCTGGGGTAAACTTGAGCCCGTGCTGCGCAATATCGAAATCGCTCAGGCTGCCGGTCTTACTGTAAAAATCAACACGGTTGCGCTCAAAGACGTCAACGATGACGAAATCGAGCGGCTTGTTGAATGGTCGGGCGAACATGGCATGGACATCACGTTTATCGAAACAATGCCGCTTGGCGAGATTGAGGGCGACCGGACCGACCAGTATATGCCGCTGTCTCTGGTCCGTGCGCGGCTGCGCAAACACTTCACACTCACCGACAGCGATCATCAGACCGGCGGTCCTGCCCGCTATGTAAATGTGCAAGAGACCGGACAGCGCGTTGGGTTCATTACCCCGCTAACCCATAATTTTTGCGAATCATGCAACCGGGTGCGACTGACCTGTACGGGCACACTGTATATGTGCCTGGGCCAGGACGATGCGGCCGATTTGCGGCAGCCCCTGCGTCAGAGTGAAAGCGACGCTCCCTTGCGTGAGGCCATTCACGCTGCGATAGCTCGCAAGCCCGAAGGGCACGATTTCATCATTGACCGGCGCCAGGGTGCCCCGGCGCTGACACGCCACATGAGTACCACCGGCGGCTAGATCACCGCAGTTGGACGAGGCCGGGCCTATTCCCCCGTCCGGGCACCAAGCAAGGCTAGACCTGTGCCCGCCCGTCAGCTCGGCTATAGTGATCCAACAATAAAAAAGTGCCGACGGCATTTCCGGGGAGGGAATCAGCCATGGACAACATAAAAATCGCGGCCGTCGCATCAAATTCCGAGGTTGCCCAGGCCGCACTCGCAGAACTGACCGGGCGCTACGCCACCGTCGCTCCGGAAGATGCCGATACAATCATCGCCCTTGGCGGCGACGGCTTCATGCTGGAGACACAGCACCGATTTATGGGGCTGAGCAAACCGATTTACGGCATGAACCGCGGCACGGTCGGGTTTCTGATGAACGAATTCGATCTGGAGGATTTGCCTGGGCGCATTTCCGATGCGGAATCTGCCGATCTTCGCCCACTGCGAATGCGAACCGAAACGGTTTACGGAGTTTCGCAGGACGCATTGGCCATCAACGAAGTTTCGGTGCTGCGCCAGACCCGCCAAGCAGCCAAAATTGAAATTCACGTGGATGGTGTCATTCGCGTGCCGGAGCTAATCTGCGACGGGGCGCTGGTGGCGACGCCCTCTGGGAGCACCGCCTACAACCTTTCTGCCCATGGCCCGATCATTCCGCTCGGCGGCAATGTTCTGGCGCTGACCCCGATCAGCGCATTTCGGCCGCGGCGCTGGCGCGGTGCGTTGTTGCCAAGCGGCGCCCGAGTTGTTTTTCGGGTACTCGAAGGGCAAAAGCGCCCGGTCAGCGCGGTGGCTGACTACACAGAGGTTCGCGATGTCGCTCTGGTGGAAATTCAGGAAGACCCTGACATGACAATTCAGCTGTTGTTCGACGCCGAACACAACCTCGAAGAACGCATTCTCAACGAACAGTTCACGCCCTAAGGCGAATGACAGGACACAGACCAACTGAAAGGCCGCGTGAACGCCAACGGCTTCGTCCGCGCGATATTTCGGCCTACCGGAGCGGAAACACCGGCACGCCCTATGTCTTTCAGTTCGACAGCGCCAACCCAGGGCCCCATGCCGCGATCGTCGCGCTGATACATGGCAATGAGCTGTGCGGCGCAGCGGCGCTGGATACACTCCTCTCGCTAGGTGTGCGCCCGACATGCGGAAAACTGAGTCTGATCTTTGCCAATGTGCTGGCATACGAAACGTTTGATCCGATCCGCCCGTTTGCTGCCCGTTACCTTGATGAGGACATGAACCGCGTCTGGTCTGCGGAGATCCTGTCCGGCGCGGGAGACTCACGCGAGGTGGCCCGCGCCCGCGAGGTGGCTCCTCTACTCGCAGACGTCGATTTTCTGCTCGATCTACATTCGACGTCCTCCCCGGCGCCGGCCATGATTTTGGCTGGTCAACAGCCCAAGGGTGTTGCTCTCGCCCGGGCGACAGGCTCTCCCGCCCATGTGGTAACCGACGCCGGACATGCTGCAGGGCCCCGATTGAGAGATTTCGCCGCGTTCAACGATCCAAACGCCTCGCCTTCGGCATTGCTGGTCGAGTGCGGCGAACATTTTTCCCCGACGAGCGAAGATGTCGCGCTGGATGTCGCCATTCGTTTCCTAATGGGGACCAAAACTCTGGCCGCCGTCCCTCGAGGCGTTATCAAGAGCACCAAAACACCGACACAAAAATATATCGATGTGACCGAGGCCGTCACGATCCGTTCGGAAAAATTCGCCTTCGCGCGCAAATTTCGCTGCTTCGAGACCATCCCCAAAGCAGCAACGATTATTGGGCACGATGGGGTCGTGCCCGTCGTGACGCCTTACGACAATTGCATACTGGTCATGCCGGCGACCCACTTTGCACCGGGCCAGACCGCCGTGCGCCTCGGTCGCCACATACCCTGGCCAAACGCGTGAGTGCCAACTCTTCCGTCCAAAGCCTATTTGAGCGCCTGACGGGGAAGACCAATGCTCACCTAATTGGTCGGCTCGGACTGTCTCTCGCCATTGGCGCAGGCGGCGGCGGTTTGTTCTTCGCCTTGGGCCTGCCCCTGCCCTGGATGCTGGGCGCAATGGCTGCGGCGACTATCGCTGCGCTGGGCGGTGCACCACTTGGGGTGCCACGGGTATTTCGCAATGTCATGGTGGCCGTTCTCGGCGTGCTTCTGGGCAGCCAGTTCACACCAGATACGTTCTCTCACGCCGGCGAATGGACCGTCGGCATCATCGGCGTTGTCTCGTCCGTCATTGCAATGATGGTATTGGGCAGTTTTTTTCTGCGCCGAATAGGCAGGTATGATCGGGTCACTGCTTTTTTTGCAGCAACGCCAGGCGGATTGAGCGAAATGACCCTGGTCGGCGAAGACATGGGGGGCGACCCGCGACGCATTTCGCTTTCGCACGGGGTCCGGGTGCTTACGGCGGTTTTTCTGATCGCCTTCTACTTCAGAATTTTTGAAGGCTATCAACCAACCGGCCTGCCTGTACCGCAAGCGAACGCAACGGCATGGCTGGATGTCGTTCTACTCGTCGGGAGCGCAGTCATCGGATATCCGGTCGCCAAACTCATCCGTCTTCCGGCTGCTCAACTTGTTGGCCCATTGGCGGTGAGCGCGGCTCTATCATTCAGTGACGTCGTGACGGCAACCCCGCCAGCGGAACTGATCGCCATTGCCCAGGTCGTCCTCGGCTCCGCCATTGGCGCGCGTTTTGTTGGCACGGCCATCCGTGGCCTCGGTCGCCCGGTGATTATGGCTGTAGCCGTCGGCTTAATGATGGTGCTACTAGCTGCCGGCTTCGCTTTTGGGCTTGGAGCTCTTACGGGCGCCCCGGGTGCGATGCTATTTTTGGCCTTCGCCCCTGGTGGCCTGGCTGAGATGAGTATTATCGCACTATCGTTCGACGCTGAGCCGGCGTTTGTCTCAACCCACCATATTCTGCGAATTGCTATTCTGGTGGTGGTTGCGCCGTTGCTGTTCCGCTGGTTCCTGCGAAAGTTTCCGGGCGCGCCGAATTAAAGCCCGCTATAGGACAGCCCGCGATAAATCACGTCAGTCACACTGTTGGTGAGAACGGCGAGCTCGGCGTCGCTCTCAACAGGCCCCTCGATCTGATTATCCACCACAAGTGTCGCCAGCCCATGGAACGTGGCCCACGCGGAAATGGCCAGACGACGCGGATCCGCTTCGGCGCCCTCAAGCCCTGAACGCTGCGTGCTCTGAATAACGCGTACCAAAATGCCAAACGCACGTTCAGAGGCATCCATGAGGCCGTCATGCTGGGTACGGTCGGTAACTTCCGGGCCAAACATCACGCGAAAATGCGAGGGATTGGCAGCCGCAAACTTTACATACGCCAACGCGATAGCCCTGAATTCAGCGAGCGCCAGGCCCACATTCTCGGCACTGGCAGACTCCATACTTTCGGCCAGCGCATTCAGCCCTTCTCTCGCAACAGCTGCAAGCAAGCCTTCTTTGCCTGAGAAATGCCGATACGGCGCCGCCGGCGAGACCCCCGCCAGTCGCGCGACAGCGCGCAGCGACAGGCCTTTAGGGCCCTCCCGTTCAACCATCAGCAGGGCAGCATCCAATAGCGCGCGCCGCAGGTCGCCGTGGTGGTAGGCCCCTTTTTTCTTGGTTTTCGGCCGTTTTCCGGATGACGGTGTACTGCGGTCGCCGGTGTTACTCGAATCCATCACTTCGGTCTTTCTCACCTGTTCCCACGACACGCAATCGCCACAATTCGCCGAAATATTACATCAAATTCATTCAATCCCGGAACGGGATATTAACACATAAGTCACATATTCAACCTGTAAGTTCAGTGAGTGCGGGGGTGCTCATGGAATTCAGACCGGAACACCTTTTCGATGAATGAACGTAATTCAGGCAC
>JABJCZ010000410.1 GCA_018668475.1 Alphaproteobacteria bacterium
AGGGCCGCTACAAGATCATGAAGGCCTACATGCCGACGCGCGGCAACCTGGGCCTCGACATGATGACCCGCACGGCAACCGTGCAGGTCAATCTCGACTTTTCCAGTGAAGCCGACATGGTGCGCAAAATGCGGGTCGGGCTCGCGCTGCAGCCCGTTGCCACGGCGCTGTTCGCTAACTCGCCGTTCACTGAGGGCAAGCCCAACGGTTTTCTCAGCTATCGCAGTCAGATCTGGACCGACACCGACCCTGACCGCTGCGGCATGCTCAACTTTGTGTTTGATGACGACATGAGTTTTGAGCGCTATGCCGAGCACGCCCTCGATGTGCCGATGTATTTTGTCCAACGTGATGGGGGCTTTATCGACGCGAGCGGACAATCGTTTCGCGATTTCGTCGCCGGTCGATTGCCGGCACTGCCGGGCGAGCACCCGACCTTGAAAGACTGGGATGATCATCTGACGACGCTGTTTCCTGAAATTCGCATGAAGCGCTACATCGAGATGCGCGGCGCGGACGGTGGCCCCTGGGGCCGGCTGTGTGCCTTGCCGGCGCTCTGGGTTGGCCTGCTCTACGATTCGATTGCGCTGGATCAGGCGGAAGCTATTGCCAACGAGTTGGCGGTCGGTGACCTGGAACGGCTGCGCGCCGACGTGCCCCGCACCGGTTTGGCAACGCCGGCGGGTGCGCGCACTTTGCATGAGGTCGCCCGCGATGTTCTGGCTATTGCCGCAGGCGGCCTGAAGCGTCGTGCAGTGAAGGGTATCCATGATCCCGATGAGCGCAGCTATCTCACAGTACTTAACGAAATTGTTGAGTCCGGCCGCACACCGGCTGAAGAGTTGCTCGAAGCTTACCATGGCCGCTGGGGGGGTAGCGTCGATCCGGCGTTCTCCGAACTGGCCTACTAGTCGAGCCGGCACTCGTTCTTCCTGACCCCTTTTTCCAGCTGACCTGAGTGTGGCGTGCGTGCGCTCGCATTTCGCCGCTTTCGGCTGTTATCATGTCGCTCTCAAATGATTTTTTCGGGGGACAGGCATGAGCGACAAGGTGCGGATCGGAATTATTGGCCTCGGCTGGTTTGGCGAGATTCACTGCGAGGCCATCCAGGCGGTGCCAAACCTCGAACTCGTTGCGCTGTGCACGCGCACTGAATCCCGCCTGATGGAGCTTGGTGAGAAGTTCGGGGTCGAGAAAACATTTACCGATTACGGCGAAATGCTGCAGGACCCTGACATCGACGCCGTAAGCATCGTCACCATGTGGGACCAACATACTGCGCCCACTATTGCCGCACTTGATGCCGGCAAGCACGTGTTTCTGGAAAAACCCATGGCGCACACCGTTGAGGATTGCGCGCGCATCTGCGAGGCCGCTGCGCGGTCAAGGGGTATCCTTCAGGTTGGTCATATTTGCCGTTTCAATCCGCGCTATGCGGCCGCCAAGCGTGAGATGGATGCCGGCAATCTCGGGCGCATCCTGTCGCTTTCGGCGCGGCGCAATATTCCCGCCGCCTGGACACCCGAGATTCTCGACAAGATCGGGCCGATCATAGGCGACGCCATTCATGACACCGACCTCATGCTATGGCTGACGGGTGACAAGGTGGTTAGCGCCTATGCACAGACAGTTGATCTGCGTGGGCGTAAATATCCCGATGTCGGGCAGACCATGTATCGCTTCGCGTCGGGGGCCTCGGCGATTATCGAGACGGTGTGGTGTATGCCGGAAAAAACACCCTTCGATATAGACGAGCGCATGTCGATTATCGGCGCCGATGGGTTTGTTCATATTCAGGATACGTTCCCCAGCTTCGGCCTGTGCACGAAGGATGGGTTCCGCAGCCCTGATACGACCTACTGGCCGGATTTGCATGGCGCAAAGGCTGGCGCGTTGCGCGACGAATTTATCTATTTTGGCCAATGCGCAATCGACGACCGGAAACCGACAATCGTTACACCAGAAGAATCGATGGAGTCCGTTCGGGTGACGCTCGCTGCGGAGGAATCAGCCCGCACCGGCCAGGTGGTGATGCTCGACTAGGTTCGGGTCTCTATTAGCCGGTGCCGCCGACCGTTATCCCATCAACCAGAATTGTCGGCAGGCCAACGCCTACAGGCACGCCCTGGCCTGATTTGCCGCAAGTGCCGATGCCGGGGTCGAAAGCGAAATCATTGGCGATAGCGCTTACTTTGGTGAGCACGTCGGGGCCATTGCCGATGAGGCTGGCGCCCTTGACCGGCGCGGTAACCTTGCCGTCTTCAACGAGATAGGCCTCCGACGCTGAGAATACGAACTTGCCGGATGTAATATCGACCTGGCCGCCCCCGAAGTTCACCGCATAGAGCCCGCGTTTCATCCCTCGCAGAATATCTTCTGGTGCCTCATTGCCTTCCAGCATGAAGGTGTTGGTCATGCGGGGCAGCGGCTGGTGCGCGTAACTTTGGCGACGCCCATTGCCAGTTGGCGCCATGCCCATGAGCCGCGCATTCATTCGGTCATGCAAGTAGCCTTTGAGGATGCCGTCTTCAATCAGCACCGTGCGCTCGGTCGGTGTGCCCTCGTCATCGACCGTCAGCGAACCACGTCGCTCAGCGATTGTGCCGTCATCGATGACCGTGACCCCGGGTGCCGCCACGCGCTCGCCCAGCAAGCCGGAGAACGCACTTGTCTTCTTGCGGTTGAAATCGCCTTCAAGGCCGTGGCCAATGGCTTCGTGCAATAGGATACCGGGCCAACCGGGGCCGAGTAGCACGGGCATTTCACCCGCCGGCGCCGGCACTGAATCGAGTTTGAGTGTCGCCTGTCGATAGGCTTCGTCGGTTTGCGCCCGCCATTGGTCAGGGTCGAGAAAACTGCCGTAGCCAACGCGACCACCGGTCCCGTGGCTGCCGGTTTCCTGGCGCTCTCCATCCTTGGTGACGATGCTGACGTTCAGTCGCACGAGGGGGCGCACGTCCGAGGCGTGGCTGCCATCCGCCCGAATGATGCGTACCGCCTGCCAGGAGCCGGTCAACGACACCATCACCTGGCTGATACGCGGATCAAGGCTGCGGGCGTAGGCATCAATAGCTGCCAGCGTTTCGACCTTTTCAGCAAATGGCGTTTCGCTGAGTGGGTTTTCATCGGAATAGAGTTGACGGTTGGTCGGCGCCGGCGCCAGCGCCAATGTGCCATCGTGGCCGCTGTGGACTGCCTTGACCGTATCAGCCGCCCGCGTGAGTGCTGCAACTGAGAGATCAGATGCGTGGGCAAATCCGGTGGCTTCATCGGCAACAGCCCGCAAGCCCAGGCCCTGCGCCGTGTCGAAGCTCGCGTCCTTCAGCTTGCCATCATCAAAACTGAAGCTCTCGCTTTGCGTATATTCGAGGTAAAGCTCGCCGTCGTCCGCTCCATGCAAGGCATCTGCGACAGTGGAATCGGTCAGATTCCGGTCCATTTCCGCCTTTTCGAAAAACAGGCCCTCAGTAATGCTGTCGTTGCTCATACATGATCTCCACGCTGACGATACCAGTTCATATGGCACGCCGATGCCTGAGGACCAAGGGTCGGCACCGAATCAGACACAATAATTAGCGGCCCGGTTAGGCGCGACATTAGGTCGCACAGCTGTAGTCGGGGCTTTGGAAGGCGGGGGATAAAATGAAATTTATTCATATAAAACAAACAATTACACGTCTATCAGGGGGGCGAGTCAGAGGTCGTTTGATGGGTATTTCGTTGTCCAGAAGAGGGGGAATGTTGCTCACGCAGTCCCCGTAGTTTAGGTATCGCAGGGTTCGCTGGTGTTGAGTCGTCGGCGGGCAACCCATGTTGCGCGGCAAATTTGCCGGCGCGGCACCACAGGGATGGGAGATAGCGACCGTTCAAAGTGTCGCTGGTTGGAGGTATTGAGAGTGATGTTGCGCAAAGCTCTGGTCGCCTTGTCGGCCTTTATCACGACGGGTCTGATCGGCGGCGGAATGGCGATCGCTCAGGTTGCCGAGGAATGGCAGCTTGGATTCCAGGACGCTGCTACGCCGGTTATGGAACGCATTATCAGTTTCAACAATGTGTTGCTCTGGGGCTGCATTGTGATTTCGGCGTTCGTGTTCATCCTGTTGATGATCATCGTTTTCCGGTTCAACCGGAAGCGAAATCCCGAGCCGCAAAAATGGTCGCACAATACGCTGATCGAGATCGCCTGGACGGTCGTGCCGGTGGCCATTCTTGTCGCCATTGCGATACCGTCGCTTCGCCTCCTTTATTATCAGGACCGTGCTGCCGACGCCGAGATGACCATCAAGGCAATCGGGCACCAGTGGTACTGGTCTTATGAATATCCCGACATCGGTGAAGACATCACTTTTGATGCCGTCATGATCCCCGATGAGGAGATCGGTGAAGGCCAGTATCGGCTACTTGAGACCGACGAGCGCGTTATCGTGCCGGTCAATACGACCATTCGCATGCTGATTACGGGGGCCGACGTGATTCACGCTTGGTCCATTCCCGCTTTTGGTGTCAAGCTTGATGCCGTCCCCGGTCGGATTAATGAGACTTGGTTCCGGGCGACCAAGGAAGGCGTCTTCTACGGCCAG
>JABJCZ010000411.1 GCA_018668475.1 Alphaproteobacteria bacterium
GAATGTAGCGATGGCCACCTTGTCCACGTTCATAGGCCGCGAGATGCGCCCGGACGACTTCATCAATATGGCAAAAACTGCCTGTGCCGTGCCCGACACCGGTTAGTGCACCGGACTTGATTGCCCTGACGAACGGGGTCCAGATAACCCTGTCGCCTGGGCCCACGACATTGGCGGGATTGAGGATGACAACATCGAGGCCGTCGGCGGCGGCCTCAAGCACTGCATTCTCTGCGAGTGTCTTGGTCCGGAAGTAGTTGATCGGTACTTCCATCGCGTTTGATGGGGTGTCTTCGGTGACCCAGCCATCAGGAAGGCCAAAAGTTGCGCCGGTGGACGTGTAGACAAACCGTCGGCAATTTCTGGCTTGCGCGACCGCCAGCAGATTGTGGGTGCCGTCGACATTGTCATTGTTTTGGGCGGCATCGCCGGCGCTGTCGAAGCTGACGTTTCCGGCGACGTGAAAAATGGCATCCGGTGTGTCTGGCACGGTATTCATAATCGACGCGGCGTCATTGAGGTTGCCCTCGGCGAGATCGACTCCCAAGGCGCCCAATGCGTCTACGTCAGCACCAGGGCGGTGCAGCGCAACCACATGCCACCCTTCATCGATCAGCAGGCGCGCCAGATGCAGCCCGATAAATCCGGTGCCGCCAGTCAGATAGGCGACGGAACCGCTCATGACCTCAGTCCCGCTGCATCAGGAAATGTAGACCGCATCACCGCTGGTGCGCGTGATCGATCCGTCGTGGACGCCATCAACGACAATTTTCAAGTCAGCGAGGAAAGGCTCAACGATTTGGTCATGCAGCGGATTGAGTTGAATCATCATCGATTGTGGCTCGGTTGCCCGTGCCATCAGCCAACCCAGCGCTGCAAGTCCGTCACCGACGGCGACCATATCGATATCCATCCCGGATATAGCAAAATGCGCTCCTTCCGGTTCCCCTACGACATGCACCGATTGCGTGTCTTCTATACCGGCAAACAGTGCTTTCTTGATTTTTAGAATTTTTCCAACGCGCTCGCTATAGCCGGAGTATCCGAGATACCGCATGACGGCCCAGGCCGAGGCGATTGCGCCGCCATTGCGGGACCCTGCGACATTATCGGTCTCGTAGTGTCCGGCGGGCCAGTCATCGAAAGAGAACTTCTGGTATTCCCGCATCGCGGCGTCGCGCAACAGCAGGGCGGAGACACCGCGTCCAGACCAGCCGTATTTGTGCAGGTCGGCGGAGATCGAGCGCACCCCGGGAACAAGAAAATCGAAGGCCGACATTGAGACCCCGAGGTCGCGGGCGAACGGCAGAATGAATCCGCCCAGGCAGCCGTCAATATGGAGCCAAAGATCATGTTCTTCTGCGATCTGACTGATTTCCGGAACTGGGTCCAGCAGGCCATGCGGGTAGGGGGGCGCTGAGCCGACAATCATGATCGTATTGGCATTGACGGCCGCCGCCATGCCGGCGACATCGGCACGCAATTTGGGGCTTTCGGCCATGCGAATAATGTTTACAGAGAGTAGATCGCCGGCTTTGTTGAAGGCGGGGTGCGCCGTCCGCGGGAGAATTATCTCCGGCCTCGTAATGTGAGGTTTGGTCGCGCGTGCCCAGTCACGCGCGGCTTTGACTGCCATAATTATGCTGTCAGTGCCGCCAGTTGTCAGGTTTCCACTCGCGCCTTCAGGGGCATTGAAGAGCTCCAGCATCATCTCGATGACGTCATCTTCATATTTTTGCAGGCTGGGATAGGCGCTGCCGCGATATATCGCATTGTCGCCGATATGGGTCAGAAAAGCCTCATTGGCGATGGCGGTTACATCGTCACCGGCGTCGTAGGATGCGCGAATATTCTTCAGGTCATTCCAGACAAGGTCGCCGTCCCTGGCCGTCGCCATTGCCGTCCGAATCTCGTCCGGACTGAGGCCGCGGTCGGGAAATTTTCGATTGCTCTGACCTGAGTTCATTGGGGTGTGCCTTCGATATATTTCCAAATAATCTGGCGATGAATATAGCCTGGGGCCCTGCAAGTGGGTAGCGTGGAAACAGGCTGTCTGCGAGGCGTCCGCCATCCGAAGCCTGAAAGAAGGAACGCGATGATGAGTATCAGGGAAATACTATTGCACCTGGACGGCGGCGAGCGTGACGCTGTGCGTTTCGAGCTGGCCGCAGGCCTCGCCGAGCGCTTTGACGCTCACCTTGTCGGGCTTCATGTGGTGAACCCTTATGTAACAGTGGCGATGGGCGGCCCTGGCGCACTTGGAATTGCTGAGCTGCAACACCAGTACATGGACGCAATGCACGCGCGCGCCGAGACGGTAAAGCAACAGTTCACCGACTGGACTGAGCGCCGATCCAAGTCATCAGAATGGCGTTTCACTGAGGGCGATGTCAGGGATACGGTGGCGACGCACGCGCGTTATGCGGACCTTGCGATCATCGGTCAGGGAGCGAGGGAAGACGCGAGCCCCACGCTGCCAGAGGAACTCTGCGCCGAAGTGGCAATTGGTGCCGGTGTGCCGGTTTTGGCGGTGCCGTATGCAGGCACTTTTCCGTCTGTCGGCAAGCGCATCCTCGTCGCGTGGAACGGGAGCCGGGAGTCGGTGCGCGCGGTGCATGATTCGTTGCCGATTTTGGCGAGTGCCGAGGCCGTTGTCATCCTTTCGGTCGAAGCTGAAGAGCCACACGTGATGCCGGGTGCAGATATCGCCGGGCATCTTGCCCGCCACGGTGTCGAGGTCGAGGTGAAGCGGGTCTCCGGGAAAGACGCCTCTGTCAGCGATACGCTGCTCAATATGGCCGCCGACCTCTCGGTCGATATGATTGTTATGGGTGCTTACGGGCATTCGCGCTTCAGAGAATTTGTGCTGGGCGGTGTAACCCATCAGATACTGGGTATGATGACCGTTCCGGTATTATTGTCTCACTAGGCGCCGGAGCCTCTACGGCCCGTCCGTAGGAAATTTTTTTCTGATGCACAGGGAGATATCATGAGCACTAGTCAGAACCGTCGTGTTTTGCTGGCTGCCCGCCCGGTTGGGGCGCCGCGGGAAACGGATTTTGAAATTGCGATCGATCCCGTGCCGGAAGCGCAGGCGGGACAGGTGCTGGTGAAGGGACGTTATCTGTCGCTTGACCCGTATATGCGGGGTCGCATGAGCGCGGCGAAGTCCTATGCGCCGCCGGTAGACCTTGGCGAGCCGATGGTTGGTGAGGTGGTCGGCGAAGTGGTTGCCAGCGAGGACCCAACGTTTGCCGTCGGAGATATTGTTGCCGGGATGCTTGGTTGGCAGGAATGGGCGGCAGTTCCGGGCAGCGCGTTGCGAAAAATTTCATCGAGCGTCAAGCCAATCAGCTATGCCCTTGGTGTTCTCGGCATGCCGGGCCTGACAGCCTATTTTGGCCTGCTTGAGGTCGGCCAGCCAAAACCCGGAGACACAGTGGTTGTGTCGGCGGCGGCTGGCGCGGTTGGC
>JABJCZ010000412.1 GCA_018668475.1 Alphaproteobacteria bacterium
CTGACGGAATACATGATTGGCGCGGTGACCACCGAGTTGCCGATTGGCGACGATATACAGGCACGACTGCAGAATGCGGTCCGGTCTGTCTTGCTCGACTCGTATCGTGATGCGGCCGGCTTGCTGGGGCGGCTGCGCGCGACCCGTCGATTGCCGCACCGGGTTTATACCGGCACTGGCAGCAAGCGAATGTCGCGCGCGCTCGGCCTTGAGGTCATTCGCCGAGGAGGTGAGGCAACGCGGTGCGACCATGGCGGCTCGCTCCTGCTACTGCACGGGCCGGACTATATGGCTTTGAATGAACTGTCGGTCTCGTCGCGTTTTGTTGTCCCTACCCCGACTGCGGCAGCCAGTCCCGAGCTGCTGGCTGGTATCAGGCGTGTGGCATCCCTTGTCACTTGTTCCATAGACTCTGCGGACGGAGACCCTGGGCTTGATGTGGGCGCGGCCGCGTTTGTGCGCTCATCCTCTGACGGTGGCCGACGGCGGGCCATGTATGTGCCGTCAGTTTTTTATGGTCTGCATCAGGCAAGTCCGCCAGTGCTGGCCGGCCCACTCTATCTCGATTGGCAGGCGCGTCTGGTCTCGATGTTGCAGGACATGCCGATTGACTTGCTATGCAAGCCGCATCCCGGTGGCCACAAGCCGCCTGCTGAGTTGAACCCCATGCGTAATGCGCAAGTGATATCTGCACCCTTCGAGCAGGCAGTCGCTGATGCGGATGTGTTGATCTATGATTTTCCGGCGACGACAACACTGGCTGTCGGTTTGTGCTCGGACCGTCCCATTGTTCTGATTGACCATGGCACCATGCAGTTCAACCCGTCTCTCGCCGATGAGGTCGCGGCGCGATGTACCGTGGTTCGATGCACCTACAATGATCGCAATTTGCCAGTTGTTTCGCGTTCGGCGCTGGAGTCCGCCATCTGTGATTCGCCGGTGGCAGCTGACCCGACTTATTTCCGCCGCCTGTTTCTGGGGGATGCCTGAGGCAGACGATGACCAAGTCTACGCACATTTATCTGACTGATCTCGCCCATACTTATTCAGTGGGTGATTGCTTGCTACCGCTACCCGCCAGAAAACCCTGGCTAAAATTCTCAGTAATGAGGGCATATCCCTGCGCGATCTGCGGCTTGAACCGGTCGCCGGATAGTCGAGACATGCGAGGATGTTGAAAACATCGGCGGACAGTGAGGCATTGGTAATGGAGCCACTGCTGGAGGAGCGCTTCGGTTGGCGCCGCTGGTTAATCGGTGCGCGGGTTTTCTGGTTCAGGGGGGCCGTCCACGGGCGGAATGCGAACGCGCTTGCTGGTGAGGCCGAGGCTCTTGCGCCGGATGACGTAGCGACCTGGCTCGATGGATTAGATGGCCATTTTTCGCTGGTTGTGACGGGGCCGGACTGGTCGCTTGCTGCAGTTGACCCGGTGCGCGGCTACCCGTTGATTTGGGCGCAGTCCGACGGGCGTATTTTTGTAACTCACGACGGCGTGGCAATGCGCCAGCGGCTGGGCCTCGGCCCGGCGGATATCGACCCGGCACAAGCTGATGCATTTGTGCTCGGCGGTTTCACCATCGGGGCCACGACGATATTTCGTAATGTGAATCAGCTCTCGCCCGGCACTTGTCTTCTGATGCGTGCGGGCGCTGAGCCGCGTGTTATCGCCTATCATACCTGGCGGCCGACACAGCCGGCGGTCGCCATAGCGGCCGACCTGGTCGAGCCGATGTCGCAGCTCAACGAGAAATTGATTTCTGATCTGGTGACAAGTGCGGCCGGGCGGCCAATTCTCGTGCCCCTTTCGGCCGGGGTCGATTCCAGGTTTGTTGTGTCGGGGCTGGCAGCGGCGGGGTATCGCAATGTCCAGTGCCTTGCCTATGGTCGGCCCGGTAATCGTGAAGCTGTGGTTGGGCGTGAGATCGCTCGACGCCTCGGCTACGACTGGAATTTTGTTCCCTACACCAACAAATTTGTTCGCGCTGCCTGGGCGACCGAAGACCATCGGGCCCATGAAGCTTATGCCGACAGCCTGACGGGCATACCGTTTCCGCAGGATTACGCGGCGCTCACGGCTATCCGGGCGCAAGGCCGGCTTGACCCGGACAGCATCGTCGTGAATGGGCAATCTGGCGATTTTACCAGCGGCAATCATATCCCAGCTGTGATGATTGATCATGATGGTGGCACCGATGAACAACGGATGGAGCGAATTCTGAA
>JABJCZ010000413.1 GCA_018668475.1 Alphaproteobacteria bacterium
GCCGTCGCAAAAGGGCTCATCCTTGGTATGTTTACAGCCGCACATCCACTTGGTGCCGGTTTCTTCCGCAGTAAAAACCAGCGGGCGAAGATCGGTTACCGAATGCGCCCCGTCACATAGAGGCTGGGCCTTGCTGCGGCCGCACCGACACCATGCGTATTTTTTGCCTGCTTCGAGCTCCAGTTCGTAGGGAGCCTTTTGGGCTATCTCGCGGTCACTCAATGCCTGTCTCCCGTTGCGTTGCAATGCAAGCTGAAGCATTGATTCTATCTACTAGGACGGGGCCGAACAAGGGCGCTGCATCGGCCGACAAGGGCACAGCCGCAACATTTGGCATCCGCCGCCCCGGAGCATTCACGACCAGACCGAATCCGGGTAAGATATCTCTGCGAATTCGTTTTCCGCCCGAGCCCGGTTTTCAGCATCCAGGATTTTCATGGCCGTATACACAGAAGTAACAGACGAAGCATTGAGCGCGTTTCTGACCGATTACGATATTGGTCAGGGCGTATCGCTCAAAGGCATCGCCGAAGGCGTGGAAAATACTAATTACATGCTGTTTACGGAGCAAGGCCCGTTCATCCTAACTCTCTACGAAAAGCGGGTTGAGGCAGCGGACCTGCCGTTTTTTCTGGGACTCATGGAACATCTGGCCGAACATAACGTCGCCTGCCCCACCCCTATTCATGGCCGTGACGGGGCGGTGCTGCGAGAGCTCTGCGGCCGCCCTGCCGCCGTGACAAGTTTTTTGTCCGGTGTGTCCCCGGTACGACCTAGCCCGAAGCAGTGCGCCGGTGTTGGTGCCGCTCTGGCCCGCCTTCACCTTGCCGGGAGCGGCTATACCACGCGCCGCGCGAACGCCCTTTCTCATGCCGGTTGGCGGCAATTATTTGAGTTGTCCGCGCCAGGGGCCAATGACGTGGAACCCGGACTGGCGGACATGCTGGATCGCGAGATCGATCATCTTGATGCTAATTGGCCAACCGACCTGCCTGCCGGCGTCATTCATGCTGACCTTTTTCCTGATAACGTTTTTTTTGAACGCGAGCGATTGACTGGTCTGATCGACTTTTACTTCGCCTGTAATGATTATCTGATTTATGACCTCGCGATATGCCTCAATGCGTGGTGCTTCGAGCCTGACCTGAGCTTCAATGTCACCAAAGCGCGATTGATGACCGCCGCGTATCGGCGCGAGCGAAGCATCAGCCAGGCAGAAATCGACGCATTGCCATTGCTCACCCGGGGTGCCGCGGTGCGGTTTCTGGTCACCCGGTTATATGACTGGCTGAACCAGGTGGAAGGCGCCCTCGTCAAACCTAAGGACCCGATGGAATACGTGCGTAAATTGCGCTTCCATCAGAGCGTTCTCAACACTGCCGCATACGGAATAGAATGACCGACACCGAGACAGAAAGTGCCGCGGACACGACTGCCAGCACGTCGAGTACCGACGCGCTACCCGCCGTTATTATCCATACGGACGGCGCATGCAGTGGTAACCCTGGTCCCGGCGGCTGGGGTGCCATCCTTGATTACAATGGCTACCGCAAGGAAATTAATGGCGCAGAACCGGACACAACGAACAACCGCATGGAGCTATTGGCCGCGATCCGTGCTCTTGAGGCACTGACCCGCCCCAGCGATGTCGACCTGTATACCGACAGCCGATATGTGCGCGACGGCATTACCAGTTGGGTGGCCCGCTGGAAGCAGAACGGCTGGCGCACATCCGGACGCAAGCCGGTGAAAAACGTCGATTTATGGAAATTGCTGGATTCCGCCTTTGATCGGCACCGCGTGCGCTGGCACTGGATCAAGGGCCATGCCGGACACCCGGAGAATGAGCGAGCGGACGAACTCGCCCGTGAAGCCATTGTAAACTTGCGCAGCCAATAAAAAACGGGGCCACTAAGGGCCCCGTTTTCAATTGCTGATCATTGACAGCAAGACCTGCGGATTAAAGGTCCTCTAGCAGGCGGTCAGCGCTTGATACGTTCATCTCGCTAGGATTCTCTTCGACATGAAGATGCGTGACAGTGCCGTCATCGACGATCATCGAAAACCGGCCGGTCCGCTGGCCGAGGCCAAAACCGGTACCATCGAGCGTCAAACCTGTCGCCTGGGCAAATTCGCCATTGCCATCAGCCAGCATATCGACAGCGTCGCCAACTTTTTGTGCTTCGCCCCAGGCCTGCATCACAAAGGCATCATTGACCGACACACAGCCAATGGCTGCGATGCCTTTGGCCTTAAGCGCAGCCGCATTCTGCACATAGTTCGGCACGTGCTGTGCCGAACAGGTCGGGGTAAACGCGCCGGGAAGCGCAAATATCGCGACCTTGCGGCCTTTGCAATAATCCGCAGTCGAAACATCCTGCATACCGTCCGCGCCAAGCCGCTTGAAGCTAGTGGCCGGGATTTTATCACCCACACTCAGTGCCATGTTCGGTCTCCTTCACAAATTTTGCGATTTATCGTTAATACCGTTCCCTGCGCGCCGGCTACAACCGGCACGCTTGTACGGCAATATGGGGCCAGATTCCGTCCGCGGCAATTGGCAAGGGAAAATAATGTCATTTGATGGCCTGTTTTGAGACAATAACCTCTTAGAAACCTGTCAGGGATGATGGTGGAACACGTTATGAGTGACGACAGCACATCACTTGGCGGTCAGCTACTGGTTGCCATGCCCAATATGCCCGATCCGAGGTTCTCGCGATCCGTCATCTACTTGTGTGCCCACACTGATGATGGGGCCATGGGTCTGGTGATCAACAAGCCGATCGATTCGCTGACATTTCCCGACCTTCTGAAGCAGCTCGAAATTGAGACCGGCGACGCCGAGCAGCAAATCAGAGTGCATTTTGGTGGACCGGTCGAATCCGCTCGCGGCTTTGTGCTCCATTCAGCCGATTATGAGCATGAATCAACACTGGTCGTGAATGAACAGTTTTCACTCACCGCAACAATCGATGTTCTGAAGGCGCTCGCGGACGGTAGCGGTCCCGGCAGAAGTATTCTGGCACTTGGATATGCCGGGTGGGCCCCCGGTCAACTCGACGATGAGATTCGCAACAACGGCTGGCTGACGGCGCCGGCCAGTGAGCAACTTGTGTTCGAAATCGACAACGAGCAGAAGTGGGAAGCATCCGCGCAGCAAATCGGCATTGATCTTGGCAAGCTCTCGAGCGACGCCGGGCACGCCTGACGCGGTATCTATCAGACGCGTTTTGGCGGGCCGATCCAGTCCGGTCGGTTCCAGCTATCAGCCAAAATATCGTAAACCAGATGATCTTCCCATCGACCATTGATGCGCAAATATTCCCGCGCGTACCCTTGAAGGCGGAAACCAACCGATTCAAGTAGCTTCTGGCTTGCCATGTTGGCTGGCATGCAGGCTGCTTCGATGCGATGCAATCCCAACGAGCCGAAGGCGTGTGCCAAAACGCCGTGCAAGGCCTCTCCCATATATCCGCGCCGCACATGGGGCTTGCCGATCCAGTAGCCGATGCTCGCTGACTGGGCAACGCCGCGCTGCACATTGGTCACCGTAATGCCGCCCAACAGCGCGCCATCGGTGCGACGAAATAGGAAAAACGGGTAAGCAATGTCGTTGGTTGCGTCACGCAGTTGGCGACGGACACGGCGGCGAAACGACGTCCGGGTCAGGGAATTCTCGGCCCAGGTCGGCTCCCACGCCGTCAGGAAATCTCGCGATGCAGTTCGCAGTTCGGCCCAGGGCTGCCAGTCCTTCAACGCCGGTGCACGCAATTGTAAATTGGGCCCCACCACGGAAGGCTCAACATCCTTGTCAGCACCCAGTCTCAGAAGAGCCATTCTTCAGGTCTCATTTCTCGGCCACATCGAACAAGCATTCTGAGCGCGGCAGCCCACGCCGTCTAGGCGGAATACCGCCCAGCCAGCGCGTCAAACCCTTCAATACGGTCGATCGGCCCCAGCGCCGCGACGGTTGGCGGACCACTTCCCAGCACGCGCTCGGCGACCCGATGCAAATCATTCGGGGTCACCGCATCAAGCTCGCGTACCATTTCATCGATAGAGATAGGACGGCCAAAAATGAGCATGTGCCGAGCCAGCCGCTCGCAACGAGACGAGGTGCTTTCCAGCGACATCAACAGGCCGGATTTCAATTGCGCGCGGGCCCGATCGGTCTCTTCCTGGCTGATTCCTGAGCGGCAGGCCATGGTTTCGGTGGCCATGACCGGCACCAGCTCATCCATCTGGTCGCGGCCAGCGCCCGCGTAAATACCGAATATACCGCTGTCCACGTAAGCCGACGCAAAACTGAAAATGGAATACGCCAAGCCACGGCGCTCACGGACCTCCTGAAACAGCCGCGACGACATGCCGCCCCCCAAAACGGTCGAAAACATCTGCAACGGATAAAAATCTGGGTCGTCGAAATGCACGCCCCTGAAACCGACCACGAAGTGCACCTGCTCCAGCTCGCGCTCTTCGCGCGCGTCGCCGCCGCTATAAGCCGCGTCGGCACGGCTGTCCGTCGCGCTTCCGCTCAAGCCATCAAAGGCGTTTGCGGCCATGTCGACCAGCGCATCATGATCAATCTGCCCCGCCCCGGCCAAAACCATACGCGATGGCGCATAATGGGTTTTCATATAGTTCATCAGCACATTGCGGTCGTAAGCCTCAACCTGAGCCGCCGGACCGAGGATACTTCGCCCGAGCGGCTGATCAGGAAATGCCACCGTCTGGAACTGGTCAAACACAAGATCATCCGGCGTATCGTGACACTGGGCAATTTCCTGCAGTACCACGGCGCGCTCGCGGGCCAGTTCGTCGGCATCGAAAACGGAGTTTTGCAGAATATCCGCCAGCACATCGACGGCGAGGCCAACATCTTCCTTCATAACCTTGGCATAAAACGCCGTCTGCTCACGCGAGGTATAGGCATTCAGATGCCCGCCGACGGCCTCAACTTCTTCGGCAATAGCCTGGGCGCTACGGCGCTCGGTACCCTTGAAGGCCATATGCTCGATGAGGTGGGATACGCCATTGATGTCAGCGCTTTCATCCCGCGCTCCGACATCAACCCAAACGCCAACGGATGCGGTCTCGACGCTGCTCATCGTCTCGGTTACCACGCGCAGACCGGAGGGCAATTCTGTAATCCGTGCGCCTGTATCACTCTGACTCGTCATTGTGCTCACCCCGTGCCACCGACCGCACCGTGCGTGCGCACGAAGGCCTGCACTTTTTGAAGATCTACCGGCAATCGGTCGACATGCTCCGTGCGGTCATATAGGTCAGCGAGATGAGCGGGCAATGGCGGACGTACGCCGGTTGCGCGTTCAACGGCATCAGGAAATTTTGCCGGATGGGCCGTCGCGAGGCACACCACCGGTACACCGTCGTGCCGTAGCTGATCACCCTGAGATTTGGCCACCGCAACGCCGGCCGCCGTATGCGGGTCAATCAAAGTGCCGGTGTCTCTGTAAGTCGAAGCGATAGTCTCCAGAGCGCGGTCATCGTCAAC
>JABJCZ010000414.1 GCA_018668475.1 Alphaproteobacteria bacterium
ATGGCCGGGCCGGCAGTGTCCTTGTAGGGATCACCGACGGTGTCACCCGTTACTGCGGCCTTGTGGCTGTCTGAGCCCTTGCCACCATGATTGCCATCCTCAATGTACTTCTTGGCGTTGTCCCAGGCACCGCCACCTGCCGTCATGGAGACGGCAAGGAACAGGCCAGTAACAATGGTGCCCATGAGGCACGCACCGAGTGACGAGAATGCTGCTCCCTGCCCGGCGATTGCCCAGATCACAAAGAAGAAGGCAACCGGTGCGACCACTGGCAGCAAAGACGGAACGATCATTTCCCGAATGGCTGATTTGGTTAGCAGGTCAACAGCCTTGCCATACTCCGGCTTGCCAGTGCCCTCCATGATGCCAGGGATCTCGCGGAACTGGCGCCGCACTTCGATCACCACCGATGCCGCAGCTCGACCCACGGCCAACATCGCCATAGAGCCGAACAGGAACGGCAACATGCCGCCAAAGAACAGACCCACAACCACATAGGGATTGGAGAGACTGAACTCGACCGGCACATCAGGGAAGTATTTCTGCAGATCCTGCGTATAGGCTGCAAACAGCACGAGTGCCGCTAACCCCGCCGAGGCAATTGCATAGCCTTTGGTCACCGCCTTGGTGGTGTTACCAACGGCATCCAGCGCATCGGTGGTCTTGCGCACGTCTTCCGGCAGATCTGCCATTTCAGCAATGCCGCCAGCGTTATCCGTTACCGGACCGTAGGCATCGAGCGCCACAACCATACCGGCCAGCGCCAGCATCGCAGTAACTGCAATGGCAATGCCAAAGAGACCCGCTGCCAGATAGGCCAGGATGATACCGGCGGAAATAATAATCGCCGGAACCGCTGTCGCCTGCATGGAGACTGCAAGCCCCTGGATCACGTTGGTCGCATCACCCGTCTCTGACGCTTTGGCGATGGACTTGACCGGGTTGAACTCGGTCGACGTGTAATACTCTGTCACCCAGATCATCAGGCCGGTCACAACCAGGCCAATCAAGCCGCAAAGGAACAGGTCACTACCGCTTGAGGCAATATCGCCGATCATAAACTCGGTGTTCCAGCCGACGACCCACTCGGTAATTGGCCAGAAGACCACCGCCGAGAGAACCGCCGAAACGAGGAAGCCGCGATACAGCGCCGGCATGATCTTTTCGCTTTTGCCGAGCCGCACGAAGAAAGTGCCGATCACCGACGTAATGATGCAGGCACCACCGATTGCCATCGGATACAGCATCATTGCGTCTTGCATTTCGCCAGTGAAGTAGACCGCGGCCAGCAGCATGGTCGCCACAATCGTAACTGCATAAGTCTCGAAGAGGTCGGCTGCCATGCCCGCACAGTCGCCAACATTATCGCCAACGTTGTCGGCAATAACGGCTGCGTTGCGAGGGTCATCCTCGGGGATGCCGGCCTCGACCTTACCCACAAGATCAGCGCCCACATCTGCACCCTTGGTGAAGATACCGCCGCCGAGCCGTGCGAAGATGGAGATCAACGATCCGCCGAACCCGAGAGCCACAAGCGCTTCGATGATTTCATCGGTATGGACGCCCGACGCCTTGAGAATGCCGTAGTAGACCACGACACCCAGCAGGGCCAGACCAACCACTAACATGCCGGTAACCGCGCCCGAGCGGAACGCAACCGCAAGCGCAGGGCGCAAGCCCTTGGTCGCCGCATGAGCGGTCCGCACGTTGGCCCGCACCGACACGAACATGCCGATATAGCCCGTCGCGGCCGACAGGATTGCACCAATGGCAAACCCGATACCCACTTTGTAGCCAAGCAGAACGGTCAAAATGACGAAAATGACAACGCCGACGACACCGATCGCCAGATATTGCCGGTTGAGGTAAGCGCGCGCGCCTTCCTGAATAGCGGCCGCAATTTCTTGCATTCGCGCATTGCCTGCGCTGGCAGAGAGCACTGAACGAATGGCATAAATTCCATAAAGCAGCGAAATCACACCACACGCGAGTGCGAACCAGTAGATGGCATCCATTTTCCGGCTGAACCCTTCTAGTCAGAAATGTTGGCGCCCGCAGGCGCCCGACCGGCAGGTGCGACACGACTCAGGCCGACCCATCCGGGAAAAATCGCGCGGAAAATGCCAGAGAACGGGCTGAAACGCAACCGGCCCTGTCAACACGCCGTCCGTGAACCCGACTTAATGACCTTAATAGCCGCGATCCGTCGCATAGGAGATGAGAATTTCATCAACAATATCGGGTCCAAGAACGCGGGAAGACAGTGACTTGAATCGCGTCTTGATGCGACTGAGATTGACGCCCCGCGTGTCCGTCTGCGACATGTTCGATTGGAAATTGAGATCGTCAATGAAGGCGTTGCGTAACTGAGTCATCTGATAATGAATCGCCGCCTTGACCTCCTCGTTTGGCACTTCAAGGATAAGGCCGATTGTCACGTATCGGTTCACCTTGCGCCCCTTGAGCACCGGCGCATACAGGGGGGTCATGTGGTAGAAAACCGGATCCGGCACCGATTCAGCCAGAATTGCCTCGCCGACCTCAGAGTCCGCAAGAAACTGGTAGCCCGCCACCCCGATAACACCGACCAGCAGCAGCACGACGACGATGATAATCTTTTTCTTCATGCCCTTCATGGGCGTGACCTTTCCGCATAAGACCCGTACCGGCTACATGCCGACATCACGAGAATACCCGTCTGATCATGAACGAAAAGTGAACCTGTGATAGCGCCTCGCGCCCATAGTCGCCGAAACCGTCAAAAATGGCGAAACCCGGCCTGCGGGAACACAAGGAGGCTACCGTCAGGTGCCGTGACATGCACATCGCCATCGCTGTCGCCTGTCGATTCGGCGATATGACCTAGCGCTGCAACTGGCACACCGACTTCAAGCAGTACGCGCTGCAGCTTGTCCGTCCGGTCGGATGGCACGGTGAAGAGCAGCTCGTAGTCATCGCCACCGGTCAACAGGTCCGGGTATGTAACCCGGCCTTGCTGAAAAAGACCGTGGGCCGCCGCTGATAGCGGAACATTCTCGACGGGCAGATACGCCGATACACTGGATGCGCCGCAGAGGTGCCCTAGATCGGCGATCAGCCCGTCGGACACATCAACCGCGGCACTGGCGACACCACGTAATTTCTGGCCGAGCGCACTCCGCGCTTCTGGGCATTGATAGCGCTTTACCAGATCATCGCGCGCCGCAGAGTCGAGGTCTCCGAGTTCCTCCCGCAGTGCTTTCAGGCCCAGAGCACCATCACCGATCGCGCCACTCACATACAACTGATCGCCTGGCCGGGCCCCATTTCGTGTAATGGCTTGGCCTTGAGGCACATGGCCAAACGCCGTCAGCGATAGCACCAGAGGCCCGTCGGTAGAGACCGTATCACCGCCTGCAAGGGAAATGCCTGAGGCCGCCTGACCTTGCGCCAAGCCCATGGCAAAAGCCTCAAGCCAATCCGCCCCAATGTCTCGCGGCAAAACCACACCCAGGGCGTAGGCATAAGGCGTCGCACCCATAGCCGCGAGATCGGACAGGTTTACGGTCAACAATTTACGGGCAATGAGGTTTGCCGGGTCATCCGGCAGGAAGTGAACACCAGCAACCAGCACATCTTTGGTCACGATCAGCTCGTGCCCGGGCGGCAGCGCCAGCACCGCAGCATCATCCCGCAAATCCAATGCGCCGGGCAACGGCTTGGCAAGCGGCGCAAAATAGCGCCGGATCATAGAAAATTCATCCATCGGGCTCGAGCTTGTCACAAGCCCTACCTCTCCGGCAATTCTCCGGGTCGGGCCCGTTTGGCCAGATGATCAAGCACGCCGTTCACAAAGGCGACTTCCTTGTCGTCATAAAAGTCGCGGGCGAGTTCGACATATTCGTTGATGATGACCCGCACTGGCACATCGGGCCGGCCAACCAGCTCAAATGCTGCCGCCGCTAGGAGCGAGCGCATCAGTTGGCCGAGGCGCTGCACTGTCCAGCCTTCCGCCAGCGCTTCGCCAATCATGGTGTCCAGCTCGCCACGGCGTTCAACGGCGCCAGCAACGACAGATTTAAAATGTCCTTCATCGGCCTCCGGGTATTGAAACCCTTCGAGTTCCTTGCCGATGCGAAAGGATATGAACTCCTGAATGACCGTCTCAGGTGCCGCATCTGCCCCGGCCAACTGATACAGCGCCTGAACTGCCGCCAACCGAGCCGCCGACCGGCCAAGCGCCCTGGATTGCCCCTTGTTACCGGCGGCCTTGTCGCCAACCACCTTGTCGTCAGCCACTAGGACACTCCGTTTGCGAGTTTGCGGCGCAGCGCAATCATGGCGAGGCAAGCTCCAGCAGCATGGGCCCCTTTGTCGCCTTCTGTCCGGGCAGCCCGGGCCCAGGCTTGTTCTTTGTTCTCGGTCGTCAGAATGCCGTAGCCAAGTGCAATGCCGTGCGTGATCGCCAAATCATTCAGACCGCGCGCGCTCTCGCCACACACGTAGTCGTAATGCGTCGTTTCACCCCGGATCACGACCCCCAAGGCCACATATCCATCAAAGCGCTCACACTCCATGGCGATCCGGACGGCACCTGGGATTTCGAATGCACCCGGCACGGTCACCCGCTCGCAAGTTGCTCCCGCCGCCGCGATAGCGGCTTCAGCGCCGGCAACCAGTTCATCCGCCAGGTCTTCATAAAACCGGGCTTCGATCACCAGGATATGCGGGGCATCAGCCATTTGACCCGTCCGCAGCGGAATCGGGGATATCCATGTGACCGACAACCTTGAGGCCGTACCCGTCGAGCCCGACAATCGACCAGTGCGTGTTGTGCAGCAGGGTCATGTTGCGCACGCCCAGATCCAGCAGGATCTGCGCGCCCACGCCGTAATCCCGAAGTCCGCCGGGCTGATGCTCATCGACATGATCTTTCATCAGGTCGGTAACCCGGGTCTGGCGGGGTTCCCGAATCAAGATGATCACACCGCGGCCCTCTTCGCCGACGATATCCATCGCAGCTTGCAACTTGCCAGCCTGATCACTATTCCCGTCCATCAATACATCATCCAGCGGGTTGAAGTCGTGCACCCGCACCAACACCGGTTCATCACCCGAGATATCGCCCTTCACGAGCGCAATATGTTCAGCGTATTCCACCGTGTTGACGTAAAGATGCATCCGGAATGCACCACCGTGGCGGCTCTTGAACTCGCGTTCCTGCACACGTTTGACGATGGTGTCATGGCGCAGCCGATAGGCGATCAGATCTTCGATCGTGCCGACTTTGATACCATGCAGTTGAGCCAAGGCAATCAACTCGGGCATCCGCGACATCGTGCCATCGTCATTCATGATTTCGCAGATCACGGCTGACGGATTCAGGCCGGCTAATCGCGCCAGATCAACACTCGCTTCGGTATGCCCGGCACGAACAAGGGTGCCGCCATCACGGGCAATGAGCGGAAATACATGGCCGGGCGACGTAATATCCGCGGCACCCTTTGCGGGATCAATTGCGGCGCCGACGGTCAGCGCACGATCAGAGGCGGAAATACCTGTCGTCACCCCTTCGCGCGCCTCAATGGAGACCGTAAACGCTGTATCGTGCCGCGATTCATTGCGCTTCGGCATTAGTTCCAAGCCGAGCTCATGACACCGCGTCGGGGTCAACGCAAGGCAGATGAGCCCGCGCCCATAGCGGGCCATAAAGTTGACCGCATCTGGCGTGGCCATTTGCGCCGGAATGACAAGGTCGCCTTCGTTTTCTCGCTCCTCGTCGTCCACAAGAATCACCATCCGCCCATTGCGGAATTCGTCGATGATTTCCTCTGTGGAAGCGAGGGCTTCATGGCGTGCAACTCGCAACATGATGCTCACTCTGTTTCGTTGAGGCGCGCAACGTAGCGCGCCAGCATGTCGACCTCAAGGTTCACGCGCACCCCCGGTGCAGCGCTTCCCAGCGAGGTCATCTGCTGGGTATGTGGAATGATGTTGACGCCAAACCGATCGGCCCCAACCTCGTTGACGGTCAGCGAGACGCCATCAACGGCAATTGAGCCTTTTTG
>JABJCZ010000415.1 GCA_018668475.1 Alphaproteobacteria bacterium
CTTTTCCCGAGATCAAGGCGCTGAAGAAAATCGACAAGACGGCTTTCAAAAAGCTCTGCCACACGATTCGTGAGGATGGTGCGTTTGTTGAGGCTGGCGAGAATGACAACCTGATCGTTCAGAAACTTGAGGCGAATCCACGGGCGTTCGGCATTTTTGGGCACAGTTTTCTTGACCAAAATCGCGATAAACTGCAGGGCAGCATTGTTGATGATGTGGAGCCGACGTTTGACAATATCGCCGCCGGGGATTACCCGGTTTCCCGCTCGCTCTTCTTCTACGCCAAGCTCGCCCATGTCGGTGTTGTTCCCGGCATCGAAGAATATCTCGCCGAGTTTACGGATGAAGAAACCTGGGGAGATTTTGGCTACCTGACCGACAAGGGCCTGATACCGCTTCTTGAAGAGGAGCGCGAGGAAGTGCGTGATCGCGCGATGAGCTTAACGCCGCTTGATGCGCAGGAAATCACCCACTAGAGCCCTTGCGCTGGAAAGCACCTCTCGTGTCTAGGCCGTGAAGTCGAGCACGATGTCGGATATGACGACGGCAGCGCCTGTCGAGGCGAGGGTGGTGTAGCCGGCGGTTGAGGAGTCGTCATCGTAGACGAGAACGTTCGTAGCGGTATCGAACACCAGATGGTTGACGCCTGCGGCAGCTCCCGAGTTAGTGCCATCATAACCCCTCATCGAGAAGAAATTGACATTAGCAGTGAGGGTCGACAGACCAAAGGCCTCACCGCTGATTTGGATTGTGTCACCGTCACCGCTGGTGAAGTCTGAGATCGTATCGCCGCCGATGGCAATGGCAAGGTCCGTGAGTAAGGCCTCGCCGTCAGCGATTTCGGCATAAGCGAATGTGTCAGCATCGGCTGCGCCGCCGATCAACAAATCGTTGCCTTCTCCACCGAACAGCGTGTCGTCGCCAGCGTCACCCGACAACGTATCATCGCCCGTACCACCTTCGAGGGCATCATTGCCGAAGCCACCGAACAGGTCGTCGACGCCACCAAAACCGAAAATAATGTCATCGCCGAGGTCGCCATCGATGAAGTCGTCCAGATTTGTGCCGTTAAGAATATCATTGCCCGACGTGCCAAGGATTATAGTACCGGTGGCAACTTCGTCTTCGAGGATATCAATTAAAAAATCGTCGGTCGAATCCTCCGGTCCGGTATCGACTGGGCCCGTGTCCGACGCTGCATCGAAAGTGCTGTCGAATGTGTCGAATGTCGAAAAACCGGTGAAATCGTCGGTTCCACCAGCAAGGTCGCCGCCAGCGTCGAACCCGCCGAAACCACCGTCATCAAATCCACCGTCGGCAAACGCGCCGTCGGCAAACGCGCCGTCGGCAAACGCGCCGTCGTCGCCTGACCCTGTGTCGCCTCCACCGGGCGAGTCAAATGCTTCCCCCTCAAGGCCATCGCCAAAAGAGTCGTCGGCGAGTGCAGTCGAAAATTCGCTCTCGAACGCGGCGTCGGAAAAGTCGCCGCCAAGGGCGTCTTCGGTCGCGGTCACTGCAGCTTCTTCCGCAGCTGCAGCGGCCGTATCAAGGCTTTCACCAGAATCCATCGCTGTTTCAAAGGCGGCCCACGCGGCATCCGCTTCGGTCTCCAGTTCCGCTTCGGCCTCCAGTTCCGCTTCGGCCTCTGCCTCTGCCTCTGCTTGCGGGTCGGTTTCAGCGTTCGCTTCCGCTTGAGCCTGTGCGGCGGCTTCTGCTTGAGCCTCGGCCTGATTTCTGTCGTCCGATCCGTCCAGGTTCGCATCGACGCGCGGCAAGGCGCGGGAGACGGTGCCAAACAGGGCTTCGGCTTGAGCCGCTGAAAGGTTTACAGAATCCGCTGGTGCCTCAAAGACAGAAGACACCGCTGTCGTTGCAAAAGCGGAATCGAGTACCACGCTGCCTGAGGCGTTGTAGACCTCAAGCTGACCGACCGAGCCATCTTCGTCCGGCAGCAATGTGATGGTGTTGAGCTCACCCTCCTGGTCCCCACGTCCGCCAACCTTAGTGCCGCGCACACCGAGAGTGGCGACCGGAGTGCGAATTTCCATATCGCCGGGGTTATTGGTGGCAATTTCGCCACTGACGAACACAAACACACCCTGCACGACCGAGAACAGCGACGAGCCTTCCTGCGACGTCGGGTCATAGATCAGCTCATCGAGGACCATGCGACCCTCATCACCGAGCGAAAAGGTTGACGCGTCTGCAAATACAAGGCCGACAGCGCTGTCCTCTGCGGTTTCCAGTACATCACCCTGGAAAACCGGAGAGCCTTCGGAGAGGGTCACTTGCGTGCCGTCGACCCGGGTGGCCGTGACGCCCCCCTGGAGTGTCTCAACGACACCAATTGCCTCAGCCTCGATGCCGTCGCCCTCTTGAACGTATTGGCCAGGTGCAAGGGGGCCGGCCAGTGCCGAAACCAGGTCCGAGGAGATGACGGCACCCCCCGGTGTCTCCAGCGCAGGCGGGGTCAGCGACGAAAAATAATCAACAATAAGTAACTGGGTGCCGTCCGGTCCGGTCACGATCAGATCAGCGCCGGTACGGCTGAAATCGCCCTTCAGCAGCAAATTGGCGTCGGCCACCATGAGGGTGCTGGCATCTGCGGCATACAGGATTTGTGCGAACGCCTGTCCGCCAGCAGCTGCCGGCGGATTGCCTTGAATTGTTGTGTCGTCACCACGTGCCATTATTTGTCCGAATCCTAAAGATCGTTCTCGATACTACCCGATCGTCATCCCTGCTGATCATGCGACGACAATGGATCTACGGTTGCTCAATGTCAGTGATGGATGAACAAGTTGCCGAGCAGAATAGTTTTACGGGAAATTTTCCCCAAATTTGTACGACATCATTGAAATAGCATCATTTAGTTAATGGAATCATAGCGCTGCGGTACACAAATCAGGTGCTATACTACGCTCCACGGGCAGGAAGACTTCGGGGGACGGCGTGAAATTTTTTCGGCGGATTTTCAAGCGATTCAGTTGGGTTCACCTGATCGCTTTGGGCCTTTTGATGGCTCTGATTGTTTTGCGCGTGGCGGACCCAGCGCCGCTTCAGTTGTTGCGGGCAAAAATATTCGATTTTTACCAACAAATTGATCCCCGCGAGCCAAGCCGACAGCGTATTGCGATCATCGATCTGGATGAAGAAAGTCTGAGCGAGATCGGGCAGTGGCCTTGGCCGCGCACGACAATCGCAAAACTCGTCAACAATACCTACCGATACGGAGTTGCCGGGCTTGCCTTCGATATTCTGTTTGCCGAACCAGACAGGACATCGCCTGAGCTGATTGCCGGAACCATTCGCGGGCTCGGCAAGAAAGCCCGCGAGGAACTTGAAAAACTGCCAAGCAACGATTCTGTACTGGCCCGAATTCTGGCGCGTGGCCCAGGCGTTCTTGGCCAGACGACGACGACAAGTGTGGTGACCGAGGACGACCGGAAGTCGGTCAAGGCGACATTTGGCTACAAGGCGCCAAAAGGCGTAAAACCCGCCGATTTCATGCTCAAGTTCCCGGATATGGTGCGGAACTTGGAAGTGCTTGAGAACGCGGCGCCGGGAATCGGCATGTTTTCGTTCAAGCCGTCGATAGACGGCATCGTCCGTCAGGTGCCGCTTGTCATGCGCGTTGGCAAAAGAGTGTATCCGTCTCTTTCACTTGAGTTGCTGCGGGTGGCCACCGGCCAGAAGACCATTGTGGTGAAGGCCAATAGGGCGGGCATCGAATCCGTGGTGGTTGCCGGGCTTGAGATCCCGACCGACAAGAACGGTCAGGTCTGGGTCAAGTTCGGCAAGCATAATCGTGACATGTATATTTCGGCTAAAGATGTTCTCAATAAAACTGTTCCAAAAGAACGGCTTGAGGGCCATTTAGTGTTTTTTGGCACTTCGGCTGCAGGTCTTCTTGATATCAAGGCGACACCTCTGGACGCGGCTATTCCTGGTGTGGAAGTTCACGCGCAGGTCCTGCAAAACATACTCGACAAGGTTCATCTCATTAATCCGGGCTGGTCGATTGGGGCCGAACTTGTGGGGTTGGTTGTTGTTGGCCTGCTTCTGATCGGGCTGGTGCCGTTTCTTGGCGCGCTCTGGACACTGGCACTGGGTACGGTTGCCATCGTCGGATTGGTCGGGGTCAGCTGGTGGGGGTATCAGTCCGGCGGCATCCTGCTTGATATGATCTACGTGGCGGTTTCCATCTTTCTGGTCTACGCCGTTCTCACTTACCTCAACTACATGCAGGAAGAGCGAGACAGACGGCAGGTCAAGGGAGCCTTCGGGCGGTATCTGTCACCTGACCTTGTGGCGCGACTGGCCGACGACCCGAGCAAGCTGGCGTTGGGCGGTGAAATGCGCAACATGACCTTGTTGTTCGCCGATATCCGCGGGTTTACGACCATATCCGAGCAATTTGATGCGGAGGGGCTGACCCGGTTTATCAATCGCTACCTCACGCCTATGACCGAGGTCATCCTTAGTCGCCGCGGCTGCATCGATAAATATATGGGCGATTGCATCATGGCGTTCTGGAATGCGCCGTTGGATGATGAAGAACACGCGAGAAACGGCGTTCGGTCGGCCCTCGCCATGTTCAAGGAAAGTGACCGGATGAACGAGGATCTCAAGCGCGAGGCCGAAGAAGAAAATCGCAAGTACATTCCACTGCGCATCGGGGCCGGCCTCAACACAGGCGTATGTTGTGTCGGCAACATGGGCTCTGATATGCGGTTCGATTACTCGGTTCTCGGCGATGATGTGAACCTTGCTGCCCGCCTTGAAGGTCAGTCCAAGACCTATGGTGTGGATATCGTCCTCGGTCAGCGCACCTACAACGAGGTCACCGATTTTGCCTGTGTTGAGCTTGACCGTATTCAGGTGAAGGGCAAGACGGTGCCGGTTGATATCTTCTGCGTTCTTGGCGATGCAGAGCGAGCAGCAACGCCAGAGTTTCAGGCGATGGCCAAGGTAAATGCGGAGATGATTGCCGCATACCGGTCGAAGGATTGGGCGACAACGAAGCAGAAGATTGTCGAAGGCGAAGCGGCCGATAAGGACAACGAGCTGGGTGTGCTTCGTGGGATCTATACTGAGCGCACCGAAGCCTACGAAGAAAATCCACCGGCTGACGACTGGGATGGCGCCTTTATTGCGACGAGCAAATAGCCAGCCCATTTCTCAGCGCGTGCGCCGAGGATGAGGCGCGTTTGTGGCTACAGGTGTGTTTGACGCACGTGTTTGAGAACTTGCCGGGCGTACGCACCAACGGGCGCCAGTTGCCACACTAACTCCTCGCTATAATCATATATGGGTTGAAAACGTTCCGGACGGGCAGGAGTCCGGGTCCAGCTACCCGTCGCGCATGCCGCGATACGTTGGGGCCGCCGTCCCGATCCTGCTGGAGGAACGGCAAAAGGTCGGCTGGTCTATTACTCGTAGGGCCAGAGCCGCAGGAAGTTGGCCTCGTCACTGATCGGCAGGGACGTATCCAGCCGCAGGCTCGCTTTCATTACCGGGCGAACCGGCGTCGGATCGACCCTGGCAGCGTCCGCAGGGAGCAGCGCTGCATTGCGAATATCTTGTGGCGTGGTTGTGTCCTGCGTTGTCACGCGAGCAGGCTCAGGTTCTGGCGCAACTAGTTCCACTGGTGCCAACGCGTCATTCGCCGGGTCGGAAAGTGCGGCTACGACAGCCTCCGGCTCAACCGGCGCAATCACCTCATCGATTTCGGCGGGTGCCTCGGATCCAACCTGGCCTTCAGTTGCAACAGCGTCGGTGACATCGAGTCCGGCGACAGCCTCAGACTCGATTTTTTGCTCGGGCCTTGACGTCTTGGTGTCGGCCACTACGTCGGCCTCACTGGCGTCGACTGTGGCGACAACGGTGGGGGTATTCTCAGATTCCGGAACGACATCCGATTTAGCCTGCGGCGCGGGCGTTTCCTCGGTCAGTTCCGGCGCTGCGGCGGCGCTGTCATCGTCGTTTTCGCGAGCCTGTTCGTCGGTGTTCTCGCCGGTTGGCAGGGCCTCGATATTAACATCTGGCGCCGTAGCACGCGACGACTGAGCGAGGTTCCCGGCGTTCTCCAGTGTCAGGCGACCCATGGAGAGCATCAGCCGATATACGGCGATGCGGGAATCATGCTGTGCGGCCACCAGGTTGATGCGGGCGTTGACCACCGCGCTCTCCGCATCCAGCACATTGATAACGGTCTCTTTGCCGGCTTCTCTTAGTTTGCGACGCGCACTGAACACCTCGGATGCGATATTCACCGCGTTTTGCAGCAGAGAGACTCTCTGGCGGGCCGTATCCAGCCCTGACCACGCGAGCTGTACTTCCTCGGTAATCTTGCGTTTGACGAAGGCGTCGGAATCGATGGACGAACGATAGGTGTGTGCGGCTTGGGCAACTCCGGCCCGCGTGGCAAAGCCATTGAACAGTGTCCACGATGCGTTGACCTTGGCTTTGTAATCCCGCCGCGTGCCGCGCGTGCCGCCGAGGTCATCATCGAAGGACCACTCCCCGGAAACATCAATGGTCGGAAAAAAGTCTGCCTGGGCGATCCGCCGCTGTTCGTTGGCGATATAAACCTGGGCAGTTGCCGAACGAATGGCCGGGTGTTCCTCCAGCGCAATTGCGATCATGTCTTCCGTGGTCTCGGGGAGCAGGCCGAGCGGTGGTGTGGGCATGATCAACTCGCGCGTGTCCGGCATATGGCCGTAGACCTGATTGTAGCGGCTGATTGAATCGTTGAGGGCCCCGTTAAAGGCGACCCTGCGCTCCTTGGCCCCCTGCAAACGCGACTTGGCTTCCAGCACGTCAACCGCTATGCCGGCGCCACGCCGCACGCGCTCATCCTCGAGCTGCAACTGCAGGCGGATGGTATCTTCATTGTCGCCGGCGAGACGTAACAGGCGCATGTTGCGGAGGACGTCTAAATAGGCGCTGACCGCTTCAAAGAGGATGCCCTGAACGCTGGTTTCAGCCGCTTCCTCAGCGGCGTTTGTGGCAGAAGCGGCTACGGCGTTATTGGCGTCGCTACGGAAGCCGTTGAACAGAGTTTGTGTCACGGTGACGCTCGCCGAGGTCGCCTGACCGGTCGTAAATGGGCTTGTGTCCGGATCAGTTGCGGTGCGGCGCCCTGGGCTGTCAACGCGCTCATAACCGAAGTTGCCGGTTGCCTGTACCTTAGGTAAATAATCCGCAAACGCGCGATTACGACCTTGCTCGGCCGCAGCCACGTTCTCGCGCGCAGCCTTGATCTGGGGGTGGTCAGCGAGAAGGCCGTTTAACTCTTCCTCAAGGCTTTGAGCGCCAGCCTGAGGGGAAACCGCCGTCAGTGCTGTGGTGCCTGCCAACAATGCAGCCCATACCGTAGTCCGGATTGATTTCTTCATGGTCAGTAGCAGATGAGCCGCGTTATTATTAATATTCGTTAAGAACCCGTTTAATCAAGCGTCCAGGGTCAAATCTCCCTTGGGCACTGAGATGCAAGCGAGGCAAGAGCCGGATTCGGGCTCTGCCCCCGGCGGATTGAGGTATTCGACGTCACCAGCCTTGATTGCGGTGATGCAGGTGCCGCAATTGCCTGCACGGCAACCAAAATCAATATCTATATCGTTTTCCTCAGCAAAATCAAGAATTGCACCCACGTCCGGGTTCCAGTCCACCGTTTTACCGGATTTGGCGAAAGTGACCTTCACGCCAGCGCTCGACTGTGACGCCTCGGTCGCGCCCTTATTGGCTTCGGTTTTGGTCTTCTTGACCGTCGC
>JABJCZ010000416.1 GCA_018668475.1 Alphaproteobacteria bacterium
CGACATCCACCACACCGACGGCAGGCACGGCAATAACAGCCATATCCGGCGCTTCAGCAAGCGCCGCAACGTTCGGAACACAAGGGCGACCCATCACTTCACGACGCCCAGGATTGATCGGATATATCCCGCCGGAGAACCCGTAACGCTCAAGATACTGCATTGCCCGGCCACCTGGCCGGGCAATGTCATCACTCGCGCCAATTACCGCTACCGAACGTGGCTGCAATAATGGCCGGAGATCCCTCAGCATGCGAAACCGCTGCTACAGTGGCTTGTAGGCAAACGCCTCAACCTCGACCTTGCAGTCAACCATCAGGTCAGCCCGTACAGTCGAGCGCACCGGCGGATTATTCGGGAAATAAGTGGCATAGACGGCGTTGAAAGCCTGAAAATCGCTGACTTCACTGAGCCAACAAGTGCATTTCACCACATCTTCCATGCCGCATCCGGCACTGGCCAGCGCTGCTTTCAGGCGCTCCATCACCACTTTGGTCTGGGCGCCAATATCTCCGCCAACCAGATTCCCATCGGCATCGAGCGGCACCTGTCCCGACGTGTAGACGTAATCCCCCGCCCGCGCGGCCACTGACGCCGGTATTCCGGCACTGGTACCAAAACATTCTTTTTGAGATGCCATTATCTTGTCTTCCCTTGTTGTCTCGACTGTCCCTGTTGCGGTATCACTGCCGGCACGGACGGTCAATAACAGGAGCAATCTCACATGGCGAAATTAGACGGCCACGTTGCCGCGATCACTGGCGCGGCAGGCGGCATTGGCCAAGCCATTGCCACACGTTTCGCCGCGGAGGGCGCAGCTGTAGCACTGCTCGACCTCGACCTCGATGGTGCCACCAAAATTGCGGACGATCTTGCCAAGACCGGCGCACGCGCGGTGGCCACAAGGATCGACGTCACGGACGAACACTCGGTCGAGGCCGCTTTCAAGGACGTCGCCTCATCCATCGGTGCGGTTGATATCCTTGTAAACTCAGCCGCTATCGCCGACGGCGCCCCGATAGCCGAGATGCAGACCGACATGTGGGACCGAATGTTCGCGATCAATCTGCGCGGCACGTTTCTTTGCTGCCGGGCGGCACTGCCCGGGATGCAGGAAAAAGGCTGGGGCCGCATCGTCAATATGGCTTCGGAAGTTGCCATGCGTGGGCACCCTGGCCTTAGCCATTATGCCGCCTCCAAGGCCGGCGTAATCGCGATGACAAAATGTCTCGCACTTGAAGTGGCCGGCGACAACATCCGCGCCAACGTCGTGGCACCTGGCCCGACCGACACATCAATGCTGTCGGAAATCGACGAAGAGACCCTCGCCAACTTGATTAGCGAGCTGATGCCCATTGGCCGGCTTGGAAAACCGGAGGAGATTGCGGCTGCGGCGCTTTATCTCGCGTCCGACGATGCGGATTTCTGCATCGGCACCACCCTCAACATCAATGGCGGCACATACCGGCAATAGGCTCGTCAGGTCGCGAGCGCCGCCAAGGCCTCATCGGCGGTCATGACGTCACCAAACTGCTGAATGAACGTCTCCAGCGATGCCTGATGCTCTTCGTCCGAAAGCGCAGCGCAACAGTCCGACAACATGACGGTTTTGAAATCCAGCATCATGGCGTCGCGGCCCGTGGATTCACAGCAGACGTTGGTCTTGGTGCCGGCGATCAGCAGCGTATCAAGACCCTGACTGCGCAACAGCCGCTCTAATGACGATGAGCCCGATATGAGTGCGCTGTATCGGTTTTTGAACATCCGCACATCGCCGGGCTCAACGATTAGATCGGGCCATATCTGCTGGCCGTCAGCACCCGGCTCAAGGCCTTCGATTGTGCGCCGGCGCACATCGTCGGCCACGAAATGATCGAAAAAATTGGACCAGTCGCTCGCCCCGTTTACGCTGGAATTGGCATGCGTCATCCAGATGACGCTAACCCCAAGACGCCGAAGCGCTGCCGCCAGGCGATTGATGTTCGGCACGATATCCCGACCGCGCGGCACTTCGACCGGAGCGCCGGGCTTCAAAAACGTATTCTGCATGTCGATAACGACAAATGCGGTGCGCGACGGCTCAAGGTGGTCAAACAGGTGCAACCGACCGCGCCGTGCGATCACGCGATCAACAACCTCCTGTCGAATGCCGACATCATGCATCGCTGCTAGGCCTCCACCACGTCTTCGAGGAACGGGTCACCCGGCAACGCGGTTTCACTATCCAGCAAGGTGCCGCAACCAGGGCACAAGAAGCGCCGCAACAGCGCATCATCCGCCGCAGAATACGGCGCACCGCCCAAGCCCTTCATGGCAACCTCGCTAAGCACGGCCGCTGGCTTCCAGGGCTGACCCGCTGGACCTAGTGCATGGCCGCACCCGGCGCAGGCGATGGCATCGTCGCTGTCCCGTACCAACGTTGCCGACAATATCCGGGTCATTCCGCTGCCTCCCCGATACGCCGTTCCGCCCGAAGCGTCTGGCGCCATTTAACGGTTCCCTGGTCATTGACCTCCCCAGCGTCAAGAACGACGCCATAAACATCCTTCGCCGTACCACCACTCACGAGGCCGCCACGAACGTCGATTGCAACTGCTGCCGGATCACGCTCCAACGGATCGCCGTAGCCGCCACCGCCGTTCCAGCGCACATACAGAGCGTCGTCATCCATCAGCGGATAGACGCCCCAGGCGATGTTTTCTTTTTCACCCGGCATATCGTTCAGCGCTTGCGCAAAGGGCTGAAGATTTGCGCCGTCATTGGCTGCGTCCGTATTGTGCACCCAGCGATAATTGGAGTTGGCGCCGGGATAGCCGCCACCTAAGCCTTCGCTCATCGGGTAGTCCGTGCCCTTGCCTGAAATCACATAGTGAATACCGCCATCAGGCGCATCATGCGGCACGATGGCGAACTCAGCGCCGGTGCCGCCACGATGTTTGCCTGGCCCGCCGGAATCCTGCTGGCGCCGGCGGAAGAGATAGCGGATCGGGAATGTCCACTCCATCGTCTCCACATTGGCCATGCGCGAAATCGGGTTTGGCACCTCGCCGCCGACATCCACGCCATCGCCGATCGCCCGCGCACCTGCGGCACCACCAAAGGTCTCCGTCAGGATACCGATTGAATCTGTGCCCCGCTGATTGCGACCGAACATGAATATCGCGAAGTGGCTGCCATGCCACACGGCCGTAGCTTCGCTCGCATATTTTTCACTGGCCGAGAGCATTTTCGAGATGCAGGTGCAGGCTGCATTGTTGACGGCCTGAATAGCGCCCACTGTTGCGATGGATACTGGCGCCGGCCGCGTTGCATTGACCACTGAACCTTCCGGCGCGATCATTTCGATCGGTCGAATAACCCCCTCGTTCCAGGTGATGTCGTAGCACAGCAGCGGAAACAGCGGCGCAAACAAGCCACCCCAGGATGCCCATTTGGAACAGTTGATGCCATAAGGCGATTGCTCACTGGAGCCCGAAAAATCGAACGTCAGCTGATCGTCTTTTTTCGTCATGGTGAGCAACACCCGGTAGGTCTCGCCCTTCACGTCGAAATACTGGCGCGACTGCCAGCGCCCGTTTGGCAGCTCCCGCAATCGCTCGCGCAGGAGCGTCTCCGACTGATCAATCAGCGATGCGCAAGCTGTGTCCACTGTCTCTGAGCCATATTTGGCCATCAGCGTCTGCATCCGGTCACGGGCGACGTTGTTGCAGGCGATCATCGACGACATATCGAGCGCCACCATCTCAGGCGAGCGAACCATATTGAGCAATGTGTCCATTATGTCGCGGCGGATCTCGCCGCGATCTACCAGCTTGAGGCCCGGGGACGAAAAACCCTCCGTATAGATATCGACGGAATCCGGGCTGAACCCACCCGGGTTCATGGCGCCAATATCGTAAACGTGGACAAAGCAAGCACTCCACGCCACCAACGTGCCCTCATAATGAATGGGCGCGATCAGGTAGATGTCCGACGTGTGTAGGGCAGCTGTGTACGGGCAATTCAGCAGGAAGACGTCGCCTTCGTTGATGTCGCCTTCAAAGCGCCAAATGATCGATTTACAGGCTTCCGCAGCGCTCGTTAGATGGTGCAGAAACCCCACGCCACCCATGAGCAGCGAGCCATCCGCCCGATAGAGCGAAACCATGAGATCGTGGCCCTCATTGGTGATGGCACTGCCAGAGACATGCTTGAGCGTGATAACCGCCTCATCGACGATACGGAACAGTCGATGGCGGATGATGGAGAATGTAATCGGGTCCATCGTCGGCCTCATCCAAATTCGATCACGACATTACGATACTCATCCATGCGGCCCTGCTGGGTATCCTGCAGAACAATGGTCGTAATGGGGGTGTGGATCACGGCTGGGCCCGCAATCTCATTGCCCGGGTTCAACTTCTCAAAATCGTAAATGCTGGCTTCCGCCATGCCGTCCCGCGCGTCAACAAACACGCGCCGCGTCCCCATCAGCGCCGCCGACGAATCGGTGGTACCGAGAGCCATTTTTTCCATTTCTGGCCGATCCATTACCCCACGGGCGGTAAGGCGGAACATGGTCATCTCCATACCGGCTTCCCGATAAGCGGAGCCCTTGCCGTAGCGACGCTCATAGAGCGCCTCGAAATCATCCGTCAGCCGGGCCAACGAGGCGTCGTCGAACGGCGTTGTACCGCGCACCGGCGTGGTCACCTCATGCACCTGGCGCCCGTAGCGCAGATCCACCGCCCACTCCAATGCCTGTCGGTCTGGCTCGAACCCTTCGGCTTTCAGTTGCGCCACTGCCTGCTCCACCATAGGTGCGAACAGCGCATTGATTTCTGCCGCCGGCGACGGCACCGGGCGCGTCGCAGTGTGCGTGTACTCGTGAACGATATCGGCAGAGACGAGCCCGAACGCGCAATTCACCGATGCCGCATAGGGCACCACGATTCGCTTCACATTCAGCTCGGCTCCAAAGGAGCCACACAGCAACGGACAACTGCCGCCAAACGAGTGCAATACGAAGTCGCGTGGATCAAGCCCTTGCTCAACCGTAATCTCATGGATCAAGTCCGTAATCTGGGCCGCCGCTACGCGATAGATACCAAAGGCCGCTTCCTCCACGCCCAGACCCAGTGGTGTCGCCACTTTTTCGTCAAACACCTGGCGCGCGCCATCCATATCCAGCGTGACGGTGCCCCCCAAAAAGCGATCCGGGTCCATGTAACCGATAAGGGTCATGACATCGGTAAGAGTGGGATCCGTGCCTCCCTGCCCGTAGCACACCGGCCCCGGACGCGCACCAGCACTTTGCGGCCCGACCCGCGGCACATTGGTGCGCGGGTCAATTGAAATAATACTACCGCCACCTGAGCCAATGGAGACAACCTCGATCTTCGGCGCGACATAGTGAAAGCGATCAACCATGGGCTCCCGAGCGTGGGAAAATTCACCTCCCTGAATAACGCCAACCTTGAACGTCGTTCCGCCCATATCCGCCGCGATGATATCTTCATCACCCATCAGCTGACCGAGAAACCGGCTACCGATGACACCCGCCGCCGGGCCACATTCCAGCATTCCAATGGCCCGGCTGGCGGCGTCTTCCGCCGGCAACAGCCCGCCATACCCCTGCATGACGAGAATCGGCCCGCCGTATGATTCGCCCTTCAACAGAGCCTGCAGGCTGGTTAGATAATCCCGCGTGATCCGCCCGGCATACGCGTTGATAACCGTTGTCGATGTGCGCTCGTATTCACCAGGCACCGGCGCAATCTCGCTCGACAAGGTCACATACGTCTCCGGCGAAATCCGGTTGACGATCTCCCGCACTTTTTGCTCATGGGATGGGTTGAAAAACGACCACAGCAGGCAGACGGCAATTGCCTCAACGCCCTGCTCTTCAATCAGGTACCGCACGGCCGCCTCGGTCGCGCCCACATCCAGGGGGCGCAGCGCCTCACCTTTGTAGTCCACCCGCTCGGGCACGCCGCGAATGCGCTCACCCGGCACCAGCGGCGCCGCACGGTCGGTCGCGACGGGGTGCTTGATGCCATCTTCTGTTAATCCGCCCCAGCGCCCATAGGCACCGCGCGTCATCAGCAGTGTGTCCTCGAACCCCTCGGTTGTGATCAGGCCGCTGACCGAGCCATCCCGCGTCAGCAACGTATTATCAACCACGGTGGAACCGTGCACGAAGAGGCGTGTCTCGGCAAACAACTCTGCCAGGGACAATCCCATGCTATCGGCGGCTGACCGAACCGAGTTGAGGACACCATCCGCGAAATTCGGTGGTGTGGACAGCGCCTTGCCGAGCCTGATCGGCTCACCAGCGGCGAAAATTACGGTATCGGTGCAGGTCCCGCCCACATCGCTCGCCACCACATATTTACCGTCGGTGCTCTGACTCACGCGCTCTCGTCTCCCAAATCATGACCCGAACATTTCCCTGTGCGGGATGGCGCCAGTTTAAGCATGAAGCAATACGCTGCAATGGCTCATCTGCCCCCCTTTGCGACAAAAGAGGCGCAGCCTGTTAAGGGCTGCGCCTCTGTCGTAGATAATGGCTCGAGTAGTGCTCAGAACGTGGTCTGATCGCCGCCTTTCAGGCCCAGTCGCTTGCGGGCTTCTTCCGGTGTCGCCACATCAAGGCTCAGGTCCTCAATAATACGGCGGATCTTCGCAACTTGCTCCGCGTTCGACGTCGCAAGCTTGCCCTTGCCGATATACAGACTGTCCTCAAGGCCAACACGCACGTTGCCACCCAGGATCGCGCCCATCGTGCACATCGACATCTGATGGCGGCCCGCCGCAAGGATCGACCACTCGTAATCATCGCCAAACAGCGAGTCCGCAATCCGCCGCATGTGCATCATGTTCTCATGATCCGCACCAATACCGCCCAGAATGCCAAAAATCGTCTGCACAAAAAACGGCGGCTTCACTAACCCACGCTCCGCAAAATGCGCCAGCGTGTAAAGATGACCAACGTCATAGCACTCAAACTCAAATCGCGTCCCGTGACCCTCGCCAAGCTCCTTCAATACGTTCTCAATATCCAGAAACGTGTTCTTGAAGATAAAATCCCGGCTGTTTATGAGATGCTTGTCTTCCCAGTCGTACTTAAAGTCCTTGTACTTATCCAGCATCGGATAAAGACCAAAGTTCATCGACCCCATGTTCAATGAACACATCTCAGGGCTCGCCCGCAGCGGCGCCGCAAGACGCTCCGCAAGCGTCATCCCGTGACCACCACCTGTCGTGATGTTCACAACAGCGTCCGTCTGCTGCTTGATCCGCGGCAAAAACTCCATGAACACATCAGGGTCAGGCGTCGGACTGCCATCTTCAGGATTGCGCGCATGAAGATGCAAAATCGACGCACCCGCCTCCGCAGCAGCAACCGCATCAGCCGTGATCTCATCCGGCGTCAACGGCAAATGCGGCGACATCGATGGCGTATGAATAGACCCCGTTACTGCACACGTAATAATGACACTCTCTGACATCTCTTCTATCTCCGTCTCAAATGGTTCTTAGAATGCCGGCCTTTACGCCGACGAATTGTTACTCGCCCCTCAGCACCATGCGATAGGGCAAAATTGCATCAGGAATATCGCTCATCGTCCGACCGTCCCAAATTTCAACCAGTATCCTGCCCACGGCCTCACCAATGGCATCCGCCGGCACATGCACGGTCGATAGCCACGGCGCCACCCACTCGTTCAGCGGGTTGTCATCAATACCAAAGAGCAAAACATCGCCGGGCACATCCAACCCGAGCTCACTGCACCTTTTGCGGGCGCCATAAGCGACCAGATCATTCACGCAAAATACTGCGCGTGGCTGCGGGTTACCGGAAAACAGCGCCGTCGCCGAGCGATATCCATCTTCAACAGTGAGACCGCCCTTAACCAGATGCGCGTCTTCTGGCGAAATTTGCCTGTCTGCCAGTCCGCTCAGATACCCGGCCCGACGATCTCGACTGGCCGCCGATGCCTCAGGTCCGCATATCATGCCGCAACGGTCCAAGCCGTGATCCGCCATATAATAAGCGACATCTCGCCCGGCATTGAAATTGTCGATGCCAACAAAAGGTTGGGCGCCGGGAAAAGGCGATCGACGATTGACGAAAATCAGCGTGTCACCAGCATCGACCATCGCCCGCAGACCCGGGCTCTCGACGGCTCCCATCATGGCAATTCCCGGAACGAGATGAGAGCTCATCTCAGTCAGATAGGCGTCCTGCCTGATGGAGTCTTCGGCTGTATTGCAAAGAATCATCGCGTACTCGCGGTCCCGCAGCGCCGCCTCGACGGACACCGCAATTGCCGAATAGAACGCGTTGCTCACATCCGGCACCAGAAAGGGCACCAACCGGGATTCCTGCTTTCGTAGCGCACGGCCGATACTGCCCGGTCGATACTTCAGGTCATCAACAGCTGCCTTCACACGAGCAACGGTCTTGGGTGACGCTTTGTCGTAAACGCCGTTGACGACC